>CAMYMO010000348.1 GCA_947259425.1 uncultured Ectothiorhodospiraceae bacterium
TAGATTGCATTGTGCCGAGCTTATGCCTAAACGTGTCAGGATAGCCGCCGATGGCGCGCAACTGACAATACCCACAATTTCATCAACGTGACCCTGCCATAAAGCCGCAACTCGACGACCAATATCGCCACAACCGACGATCCAGATGGATCCATAGCTTGTATTTGGTGAGTTCATTAAGCGATAATGCCGCGCTCAGTGGCGAAACCCAAGCATTTTTTCTCTTCTATGACATTTCACATCACGCTAAGCCAATCCGGTCACCGATTTGAGGTCGATGACAATGAAACCGTACTGGAAGCCGCCATCCGCCAGGGCATTGGCTTGCCTTATGGCTGCCGCAATGGTCAGTGCGGGAACTGCCAGGGCCTAATTAAATCCGGTACATTTAATTATAAAAATCCAATTACGGCATTAACCCCCGAACAGCAGGCAAACGGTCTGGCCTTGCTATGCCAGGCTTATCCCACGAGTGATCTGGAAATCGATATCAATGAACTCACCCACGCGAAAGAAGTGCCGACACGATGTTTTCCGGCAAAAGTGGCTGGCATAAATCAAATCAGTCACGACGTACTACAAATAATTTTGTCACTGCCAGCGAATTTTCGTTTACCTTTTTTTGCCGGTCAATATATTAACTTTATTCTAAAAGATGGGCGCCGACGCAGCTTCTCGATTGCCAATGCGCCTAATGAAGATAAACACATCGAACTTCATGTGCGGCATATTAAAGGCGGAGAATTTACCGGTGAAGTATTTGATGGCATGCAAGTAAAAGATGTTGTACGCATCGAAGGCCCATTGGGCAGTTTTTTCTTACGTGAACAAAGCGAACGCACGGCAATCTTAATGGCGGGTGGAACCGGCTTTGCACCGGTCAAAGGCATCGTCGAACATGTGTTGGCTAAAAACCTGAAACGTGACTTACATATCTATTGGGGCGCTCGTCGTTTTGCTGATCTCTATTTTCATGAACAGGCTCAACGCTGGTCCGAGGAACACGAGAACATCCATTACACACCGGTATTGTCTGAGAGTGATACTAGTGATAATTGGTCAGGGCGTACCGGCTTTGTACACAACAGTGTTCTGCAGGACTTTAGCAATCTAAATAACGTTGAGGTCTACGCATCCGGTCCGCCGGTCATGGTCTATGCTGGACGTGATGCCTTCGTTGAGCAGGGAATGGAGTCATCGCATTATTATTCTGACGCATTTGAATTTGCTGACGATAAAAAATAGCATTCTTGGCCTAACACACACCCGGTTATCTTGAATGCTATGTCAACGACGATACTCTAAGCTTAATTAATTTAAACAGGCGCCGGCAAAACCGGAAGGTTAACCGGGACGACTGTCAACATGTCATCCAGCTTTTCGTCCTGCGCCAGCAATAATCCTTTGCGGAAATACTCAGACGCTTTTTCTGTTTCATCAAGCTGCTCCATCAATTGACCAAGCTCTTTATAGGTATCCGAACGCGGCTGTATGCCAAGACTTGCATCCAGATAAGATTGAGCTTTACCCCATAGCTGGTTTCGTTTACTTAATCGGCCTGCGGTTAATAGTAAAATCGGATTATTCTCATTTGCCTTTAACCAACCCTCAACCGTAGCAAGTTGCTTATCTGAATCTTTTGCTTCAATTAGTCCATACAAATAGACTAACTGCATGTCCCAATTTCGCTTAAGCGCTTCACGCACAACGACCTCTGCAGCGTTATGATCATTCAGGGTTAATAAACAACATACATAATGTTGCGTTAATGAAACGTCCTGGCGTAACGCCTTAGGTACCTGTTGCCAAACCGATCTTAATTCATCAACCTTGCCACGTTGTGTTGCCGCGGTAATCAGTTCACGATGTACAAGCAACTCCAGTTGCTGTAATTGTGTCGGCTCAAGAATACGGTATTTTTTTAGATCCGGGAGAATCTTCTTTAGATCGGGCCAACTTCTTAACATCTGATAGATACGCGCCAATAAAAACAACACGTGTGGATGCTTGGGGGAGGCCGAATGGAGCTGCACGAGTGTTGCCAATGACTGCTCTAACTGACCCTGCACCAATTGTAACTCGGCTTGAGTTAATTGCACCGCGAAACCGGATCCTTGCATGCTTTTATGAGCAAGGCCTAAATAGTTATCACGACGATCAGACGCAGAAAGTTTTTGTGCTGCCCGGGCTGCAGATAAATAATTTAACAAGGGCGTATCACTTTTATTGACATGCCTAAGTAAATATCGTTCTGCACGCGACCAATTACCTTGTGCTAATTCAATTAATCCTTTATTTGTATCACGACGAGCACGTAGTACTTTTTGTCGATCACGCCATTGCTGAAAAGCGCTTGGCATATTCCAGCCAATCACCAGAATTCGTAATAAAAAATAGACCAGTGAAAAACTAATCACGGTCAAAATAATGAATAATGACAGGCTTAGTTCAGCAGACTTATAGCCCCAGGCAATGATGACATAACCAGGATCCTGATACGCAAGTAAACTCAACGAGGTTGCTATCAACAAAATAAATAATGTGCCGAATAACCACTTCATCGTGTTAGTTAACCTGCTTTTCTGGTGTGACGACTTCGTCTTTAGGAGTCGGTTTTACCGGCTGCTCACGCGCTAAGCGGTATTTTTGTAACGCCCGATAGGTGTAGGCAATATCCGGCAATGGCGGCGCAATCGATTCATTCAACAATTTATTCAAATTTTCCAGTGTCGCTTTGGTTATCTTCGCTTCATTATCAAAGTGTTTACCGATCCATTCGATGGCTGTGTTAATCCGTTCTTTATAAACTTCTGCTTGACCAACCAACATGGCAAGACGCGCCTGTTCCAATTGCAGACGAACATTCTCAATCAGGAAAAATCGTTCCTTTGGTGCAAGCATCGGTTGAATAGGTGCCTGATGATCCCGAATTTCAACTAATCCCTTTAAGTCACGCCAAACGGCAGCGGGTAATTCCGACCACGACTCTACATGTTGCCCACCCGGTTCAGTTTGTTGTTGCTGCACGGCTTTTGATTTAGGGTCGGGCGTTTGTAACGGAAGTTTATCAATCTCTTTATTGATAGCACTTAACTGTAATGACAGGCCGGCCAGGTCCGCTTGCGGAATCTGGTTTAGTTGTTGCACCGCCTCAGCAATGACTTTTCGTACCCCGATAATGCCTGGGTCACCTGTCTCGCGTAAACGTCGATCTGCTGATTCAAGTGCGACAATCGCGGTATTGATATCTCGTTCGAATAACAAACGATAATTCGCTAACTGTATTAAATATTCGGACTCCATTAATAACCAGTCTTTACGCAAATGCTGATTCTTTTCGCGCAACACCTCGATGTAATCCGTCATTTCCTGTTGGCGGGCCTGCATCGCATCAACGCGTTTTACAACACCATCTTCAAACGCCTGATTATGTTCGGTTATTGCAGATTGCGATCGTTGTACATGGCTAATCGTTTCTTGCGTTTCTAAATAATAGCGATACGCATAATGGCCACCCATCGCCAGTAGGCCGAGCACGATAACCAGCAAAACAATCGGCAGCGTTGCTCTGTTTGCGTGTTTCGAGCGAGATCGTTTGGCTCGGGCCTTGGCAGGCTTAGCGACATCATGCTTTTCTGCTTCAGTCGTTTTTGCCAGATCGTTATCGTCGTTTTTCTCTATCTGCTCGTCAGTCACAACTCTTTATACTCCGCTTAGGTTATGGCTACTTGATCGATTTTAACGTGTTCAGTATGGCAGAATCCAAACCCGCTTCATGAACTTGTTCCACCACTAACGGCTTAAGTGTAAACCCTAGCTCACTGGCATGCACCGCGATCCTGGGATGAATTACCACGATCTGTTTCTTAAACACCCAATCCTGCTGATCACGCTTGGCGCAGCTGGCCAGATGCTGCAACGCCTCTGAGCTGCTGAGCACAATGACATCCACATCAGCGTCAGCGTTAGTAAGCACTCGCTTTGTTTTAAGCCTTTGATATACCTCAGCATATTCAACTTTTGCGCCTCGTTGCTGTAACACCTTAGCAAGATGCTCACGACCCGATTGGCCACGTATGATAAGGATTTGTTCATCCTGAATGGATTGCAGGGCATCCAACGCTAACAGGCCTTCAGAATCATATGAACCAGAGGGAAGGTAATCGACGTGCTGCCCATTGTCCGTTAATTCATCAGCAGTGCCCTGACCAATGGCCGCCACTTTAATGTGCTTGGGTAAACCAGAACTTAAATACGCCCAAGCATATTTAACCGCATTACGGCTGAGAAAAATAACCAGCCGAAATTGATCCAGCCTTTCAAACGCAGCAGGCATCGAATCAGACGGCTTAATCTCGAGTAATGGAAAGTGTTTTGGCACACCACCATGAGCTGAAATTGCGTTTAGCAGTGACGCCGCCTGCGCTTCGGGGCGAGTAACGAGCACCTTTAGACCATGAAGCTGAAGACCCTCAGCTTTGCCCATATAGCGATTCCAGAATTTTACCTGCACCCCGTGCCAATAAATCTTCTGCAAGCACTTCACCCATCTCGTGTGCATTGTCGATCGGCCCGGCAATCTCAGCACGGATAATTTCACTGCCATCCACGGCCCCGACCAGACCACGCAACAATAAGGCATCATGCGAAAGCTCAGCAAAACCCGCAATAGGGACCTGGCAGCCTCCATTCAGCCCGGCATTCATTGCACGTTCTGCGGTGACCCGAAATGCGGTTTCTCGATGATGTAAAGGCTGGATGAGATTGTTCACTCGCGCATCATCGTTGCGGCATTCGAGACCCACTGCCCCTTGTCCGATGGCAGGCAGACTCAGTTCGGGCGAAAGTCGTTCACTGATTCGATCTTCCATACCCAGCCTAATCAAACCGGCCGCGGCCAGGATGATGGCATCATAATCTCCGGCATCCAGCTTGGCTAAACGCGTATTGACGTTACCGCGTAGATCCAGAATTTCCAGATCAGGACGTTCTGCCTTTAATTGGCATTGGCGACGTAAACTCGAGGTGCCGACACGCGCACCTTGTGGTAACGAATAAAAGGTCTCATGCTCGTTTGAGACAAAGGCATCACGCGGATCCTCACGAGGACAAATAACCGGAAGATGCAGGCCCGTGGGTAAATCAACGGGTACGTCCTTCATCGAATGCACGGCAATATCGGCCTGACCTTCGAGCATGCCCAGTTCCAGTTCTTTGACGAACAGACCTTTTCCGCCCACCTTGGCGAGCGGGGTATCCAGTATCTTATCGCCCTGGGTAGTCATCTCGATCAGCTCTATTTCCAGTCCGGGATGGTTTTGTCTAAGTAAATCAGCCACATAGTTGGCCTGCCACAGCGCTAATTGGCTCTTGCGCGTAGCAATACGAATTAATGAATCAGTCATATTTATATAGGGATAAAATATTTTTATTGAACAAAAGGCCTTGAGTGACGACCAACAACTTATAATACACTAAATTTTTACGGACTGTGGTAATGAAATTAGTTAAGGGTTTGTTTGTTCAGCTGTTGCTGATGGGGACTTTATTAACCAGCTTCCTGGTAAGCAGTAGCGCTGAAGATTTTGATTTCGACGAATTACCGCATGTTGAAATCATTAATACGGAAGACTTCCGAATCGACAGTCGTCTCGCCGTTCAAAAACAAACCCCAATTCTTATCCTGTTTTCAATGGAAGGCTGCACCTGGTGCCACTATGTAGAAGAAGAGCACCTCAAGCCCATGTTACGTAATTCAGAATACGGTAAGAAAGTCATCATCCGCCGTGTAATGACGGATGATTATGGTGACTTGATCGATTTTAATGGTAATACGATATCGAGCTCAGACTTCTCCATTCGCTATGACGCAAACCTCACACCCACCGTGGTATTCCTGGATCACCACGGCAATCAACTCTCACGCATATTAGGCGTCCGCAATACCGAATATTATGGTGGTGATCTGGATGACAGCCTGGATTTATCATTGCAAATGATTCGTAAGCAACTTGCCTTATTGAAGTAAATCATTTACCTAATAACCTGGCCTGTTAATCACAAACAAAAACCCACCAGCCCCGAACCAAAAATCCGTCATTCCCGAATGCTTTTACCGGGAATCCAAAACAATAAAGAGATTCTGCTCACCAAGCAAAAAGTACCCCGGGATATGACGACATATTTTACATCGACTTCATAATTTTTCGTACGATCGGCAAATGTCGACGACTCACTTCAAGAGTTTCATCAATACCGTGTAACTTTATCTGATGCCCCCCGTCTTTTAGTTTATCAAGCGCCGCGATCGATTTAAGTGAAACTAACGCATTACGATGTATCCGTATAAACACATCATTAAATTCTTCTTCTAAGGATCGTAAAGATTCTTCGATTAACACCGACCCCTCCGAATAACGCACCGTGACATATTTATGCTCGGCAAATAAATATAAAATATCCTTTACGTCAATCAAACGGAGCTCACCCCCTAAACGGGCACTGATATGTTGACGTCGTTGTTTGTCCTGTTCCTGTAGGTTAATTTTTTCTATTTGTACTTTAGTCAGGCGTTTTGCAGACTCAAGTGCATCTTGTAATCGTTCTTTGCGAATGGGTTTTAATAAATAATCAACCGCATGAGTATCAAACGCGGTTAATGCATATTCGTCATAGGCGGTGGTGAAAATAATCGCAGGCGGCTCATCAAGCTTCATGATGTGTTTCGCCGCCTCAATGCCATCCATCCCTGGCATGCGGATATCAAGCAAAACAACATCCGGCGTATATTGCTGGGATAACATCACTGCCTGCTCACCATTACTGCCTTCAGCAACAACCTCACCCAGCTGCAACTCAGTGATGATTTGTTTTAGTCTTTCCCGCGCTAATGGTTCGTCATCAATGATTAGTATCTTCATTAGGCTCATTCCGATAGGGCCAGGTTAGGGTTACCGTGTAACTGTTCTCATCTTTAAAAACATGTAAATCACCGACATTGGGAAACATGGTCTGTAATCGATCTCGTATATTATCCTGAGCAATTTGATTACCTCGATTCGCTTTATCATCTGTCACCGGTAAAGGGTTATGAATAATTAAACGAATGATACCTTTTTCTTTATCACCACTTATGTTAATAATTCCGCCTTCCGTGCGTGGTTCAATGCCATGATAAATCGCATTTTCCAATAGCGGCTGTATCAGTAATGGGGGAACATAACTGTCCTTTGGAATCGACTCGATATCCCAGTTAACTTTTAAACGATCACCCAGGCGCAGGCGTTCTATATCAAGATAACGCTCGCACAAATTTAACTCGTCACGAAAACTGTGGAACTGGCGAGCATCACGCAACGAAGCTCGAAATAAATCAGCCAGGTTATGCACCGCAGCCTCGGCCTGATCGGCATTGGTCTTGGTCAGGCTGGCGATGGTATTCATACTATTAAAAAAGAAATGTGGGCGTATCCTCGATTGCAGTGACTGCAAACGCGCCTCCGCCTCTGAGCGTATTCGCATCTTCCACTGATGCTGGACATAAAAATAACGCAATATCGGACCGGTCAACACAAAGGTAATTAACAACGTATGGGAGACAAACGAGATATGGGAAAGTTGTTGTGGCGCCCCCGGATAAACATACCAATAGGCCAATTCGCTAATACCAAAAACCACCAGTAAAACAATAAGATAACTTACCGTGGCCACCACTCGAGCCGAATATCGACATAAAAATGGTCTTACCGCACACAATGCATAACAACACGTCAGCGCACACCACTGCACATACAAAGAGATCAGACCTAAATCCTCCCAACGAGTATGGTAAGCACCGGTTTGCGGAACCAATACGACCAGGAAGGCAAATAACTGCGCGATAACAATGATAAAGAACACCATGCGCAGCGAGCACAAATACGGTAAAAAGCAGTCGTTTATATCGGGTTGAGTTTGCTTCGTCACAATCTGCTAAGTTTTTCCTCGAAAGTACCTCAATAAACATAGCGTAAGCCGGGCAGAATGACGAGCACTAAGTCGACATTCACGAGATTAAGCTCGGTGATATTGAGGTCGACACCGATATACTTTATAAAGGTAACTTCTACACAGCACGTTTATACTGGATATCTATGAGTGAGAAAGACGACAAACCCTGGGCCGGGCGTTTTAATGAGCCAACCGATGCATTTGTCGAGGCCTTTACCGCCTCGGTCGGATTTGACCAGCGTATGTACAAACATGACATTGCCGGTTCGATCGCTCATGCCAGCATGCTTAGCAAAGTCGGTGTATTAACTGAAGACGAATGCAAATTAATTATCGATGGATTACAAAGCATCGAGCATACTATTAGTAACGGTGACTTCAGCTGGTCAACTCGGCTCGAAGATGTACACATGAACATCGAATCGGCGTTAACCGAAAAAATTGGTGACGTTGGTAAAAAATTACATACCGGGCGCTCCCGCAACGATCAGGTCGCGACCGACATACGTTTATACCTGCGCGATGAAGTTGTACTAATTCTAGCTGAACTGAATCGGCTACAAAATGCATTGGTGACGCTGGCCGAGCAACATACCGATACCATCCTGCCTGGTTTTACCCATTTACAAACCGCGCAGCCCATTACCTTTGGTCATCATTTAATGGCCTGGTTCGAGATGCTGGCTCGAGATCAAAATCGTCTGCAAGATGGCTTATTAAGAATCAATGTGATGCCGTTAGGTGCTGCAGCATTAGCCGGAACCACGTTTCCAATCGATCGTGAATACACTGCGCAATTACTCAACTTTGATAATATCAGCGAAAACTCGCTGGATTCGGTCAGCGATCGTGATTTTGCCATCGAATTTTGTTCGAATGCCTCAATCTTAATGATGCACTTATCACGCTTCTCGGAAGAGCTAATCATCTGGAGTTCTGCCCAATTCGACTTCATTGAGCTCGGCGATAGCTTTTGCACCGGTTCGTCGATTATGCCGCAAAAGAAAAATCCGGATGTCCCTGAACTTGTTCGTGGTAAAAGTGGTCGTATCTTTGGGCACTTAATGGGTATGTTGACCTTAATGAAAGGTCAGCCCTTAGCCTATAACAAAGACAACCAGGAAGATAAAGAACCGTTATTCGATACCATCGACAATTTAAAAGGTTGCCTGAAAGTCTTTGCGGATATGGTACCGAACATTAATGTCAAAAAAGACAATATGTATCAGGCCGCCTTTAAAGGTTTTTCGACGGCCACGGATTTAGCGGATTATCTGGTAACAAAGGGCGTACCGTTTCGCGACGCCCATGAAGTAGTTGGTAAGGCCGTCGCGTTTGGCATTGAACAAAACAAAGATCTGTCTGAAATGAGTCTAACAGAGTTAAATACTTTTTCTGGCGCTATCGAACAGGATGTGTTTGATGTATTAACCTTAGAGGGTTCGGTGGCAGCACGGGACCACATCGGTGGCACCGCGCCACAACAGGTTAAGGCTGCCATTCAACGGGCCAAAAAACGGTTAAGTTAATTTAATATCACAATCATTCCGGTCACTCCCTCTCCCTTCAGGAGACGAGTGCAAGGGCAGGAATGAGAGAACATCAAGAAGTGTTCTTTATGGATAAAACACAATCTTTATTAACCCGCTGGGACAACAGCCTAAGCCAGACCCAGCATGAAACGCTGGATACCAATCT
>CAMYMO010000349.1 GCA_947259425.1 uncultured Ectothiorhodospiraceae bacterium
GCAATGAATTTGTACGATGTGACATCTCCGCAGCTTCAAGAATATTGCCTTCCCCAATCAGCTTTAGCCAATTCGGTATGTAATTGTGTACCGGACATTTCCACTCACAATAAGGATTCCCACAGGCGAGACAACGATCAGCCTGTTGTGCCGCACTTTCGGCACTGAACTGCCCATAGATCTCACGATATTCTTTGGTGCGCTCTTCGGCCGATTTTTTGACCGGGTCGATCCGCGGAACATCTACAAATTGAAAATTATTTGCCATAACCATCTACTAATTCGTTTTAATTAATAATACGTTTAACTATTAAGCCGCACGACGTTGCATGTCATCAATCAGTGACTCGAGCGAGGCAGCCTTCGGTTTTACCAACCAGAATTTTGCTATTGAGTCGGCAAAATTATTTAAAATATTTTGCCCGCATTGACTACCTGTCTCTTCAACAAATTCTTCAATCAACTCACGCAAAAATACTCGATGTGCTTCCATGTGTTCCGGTGCGATGCGAACTATCTCAACGTCATGATTGTAATTATCACCAAAGGTATTTTTCTCATCATACACATAAGCAAAACCACCGGTCATACCGGCACCAAAATTAATTCCAGTCGAACCTAACACCGCTACGACACCACCGGTCATATATTCACAACCGTGATCACCGATGCCTTCAACCACCGTGGTACATCCTGAGTTACGTACACCAAAACGTTCACCGGCCATACCCGAGGCAAATAATTTACCACCCGTCGCACCATACAAACAGGTATTGCCGATGATGGTCGTCTCATGAGAATTAAATACGCTTCCTGCAGGTGGGTACAATACTAACTTGCCACCCGCCATGCCTTTGCCAACATAGTCATTGGCATCACCTTCCAGATACATGTGTAATCCACCGGCATTCCAGACACCAAAGCTTTGTCCTGCAGTGCCTTTCAGCTTTAAGGTAATGGGAGCAGACTCCATTTCTCGATCACCATGGCGGACGGCAATCTCGCCGGACAAACGTGCGCCAATCGAACGATTAATATTCTGAACTGAATAACTAAACTCTGCCGCTTGTTTGGCCTCAATAGCCGGCAAGGCATCTTTAACCATTTGCTCAGCTAATTCACCTTTATCGAAAGGTTCATTTTTAGCTTGAAGGCAATAACGCGCCTTGTCTTTCGCCACGCCACCATCCGATAAGATCGGACTCAGATCGAGTTTATTTTGTTTCGGCGTACTGCCTGCTAGCGTTTCAAACAAATCGGTACGACCAATGACATCGGTTAATTTGCGACAACCTAATTTTGCCAGTAACTCACGCACTTCCCGGGCAATGAATTTAAAGTAATTCATAACCCACTCAACTTCACCCTTGTAGTGTTCCATGCGCAAAATATTATTTTGCGTGGCGACACCAGTCGCACAATTATTTAAGTGACAGATACGCAAATACTTGCAGCCCATCGCAATCATTGGCCCGGTACCAAATCCAAAACTTTCAGCGCCAAGTATCGCGGCTTTGATCACATCCAGTCCGGTTTTTAAACCGCCGTCTGTTTGCAGACGAACTTTATCGCGTAGGTTATTGGCACGTAGAATCTGATGGGTCTCCGTTAAACCTAATTCCCAGGGACTACCGGCATATTTTACCGAGGTCATCGGTGAAGCACCGGTTCCACCGTCATAACCAGAGATGGTAATCAGATCCGCATAGGCCTTGGCGACGCCCGCCGCAATGGTCCCGACGCCGGCTTCGGCGACTAATTTCACCGAGACCAAACCATCCGGATTAACCTGTTTTAGGTCGTAAATCAGCTGAGACAAATCTTCAATCGAATAAATGTCATGATGGGGTGGTGGCGAAATTAACGAAACACCGGGCTTACAAAAACGTAACTTGGCAATGAAGTCATTTACTTTATGACCAGGCAATTGCCCACCTTCGCCGGGTTTGGCGCCCTGCGCGACCTTGATCTGCATGACTTCTGCGCTGCGCAGATAAGCCGGCGTGACGCCGAACCGACCCGAGGCAACCTGCTTGATCTTGGATTTTATCTTTTTATCGTAACAACGTTCCGGGGTTTCGCCACCTTCACCCGAATTTGAACGACCGCCTAAGGCATTCATCGCTTCGGCCAGGTGTTGATGTGCTTCGGGCGATAAGGCCCCTAATGACATCGCCGCCGAATCAAACCGCACCACGATATCTTCGATCGGCTCGACTTCATTAATATCAATCGATTTAATATCGTCGCGTATCGCTAACATATCACGCAATGTTAACGGGTCACGATTATCAACCAGGCTGGAATAGATCTTATGTTTGTTATAGTCACCGGTCTTAACCGCTGCCTGCAACGCATTGACCACATCCGGGTTATAGGCATGCTCTTCACCGCCATGGATGAACTTCAACAATCCACCTTGATTAATCGTCTTACGTTTGTTCCAGGCAAGTTTCACTAACTTGCGTTGGTCTTCTTCAAAGTCGGTAAAGTGAATACCGGAAACTCGGTTAGTGGTATTGGTAAAACAAAGATCCACCACATCCTTGTGCAAACCAACCGATTCAAATAATTGTGCACCACGATAACTGGCGATCGTTGATATGCCCATTTTTGACGTAACTTTAAATAAACCCTTATTGATACCTTTGCGATAATTTACGAACAGGGCATTGGTATCTTTTTCGGTAATCTCACCACTACGTTGTAAATCCTGGATACATTCATAGGTTAAATACGGATATATCGCGGTCGCACCATAGCCTAATAACACGGCAAAGTGGTGTGGGTCTCGTGCTGTCGCGGTTTCAACGACAATATTGGCATCACAACGCAGACCTTCCTGGGTTAAACGATGATGAACCGCTCCGGTTGCCAACAGGGCATGCACCGGAATTTGGTCCGGTTGGATATGTCGATCTGTTAATACGATAACAACCGCACCAGCCTTTATAGCCGCTGTCGCTTGATCAGCGATGTCTCTAATCGCCAACTCAAGGTGACCATCATTCGGGTAGGCCAATTCTATAATGTGCTTTTTATAATCCGTTTGATCCAGTTTGAGCAGTTGTTGAAATTTACTATGCGATAACACCGGAGAATTCACCAGCACACGCTGGGCATGATCCGGTGATTCATCAAACATATTTTTTTCACGACCGAAACAGGTCTCTAACGACATCACAATCTGTTCGCGAATCGGATCAATCGGCGGATTGGTGACCTGCGCAAACTGCTGCCTGAAGTTATCAAATGGTGAACGAACGTGTTTGGATAATACCGGGAAGGGCGTGTCATCACCCATTGAACCAATTGCTTCTTGTCCATCTTCGGCCAGGATACGAATAATTTGATCACGTTCTTCAAAACTCACCTGGAACAGTTTTTGGAAAACATCCAGGGTGTCACTGTCCATTGTCGCCTCGCCACACTCTTCTTTTAAACGAGACTCCAGGCGAGAAACATTACCTTGCATCCACTCTTTATACGGATGACGACTCTTCAACATGTTATCGATATCGGCAGGTAACAATAGCTCACCGGTTTCGGTGTTAGCTGCAATCATTTGGCCTGGTTTTAAGCGCCCCTTCATGACCACATCATCTGCAGCGTAATCGTATACACCAATTTCAGAAGCCAGGGTAATGTGGCGATCTTTGGTAATCACCCAACGAGCAGGACGCAATCCGTTTCGATCCATACTACACGCCGCATGGGTACCATCGGTCATCACGATACCGGCGGGACCATCCCAGGGCTCCATGTGCATTGAATTAAATTCATAAAAGGCCTTTAGATCGGGGTCCATGGTATCGATGTTTTGCCAGGCGGGTGGAATCAACAAACGCATCGCACGGAAAATATCCATACCACCGGCTAATAATGCCTCAAGCATATTATCCAGACTGTTCGAATCGGAACCGGTCATCGACACCAACGGGCGAACCTTGTCCATTGGCAGTTCGTCGGTTTCAAATTTATGGCCACGCGCGACCGACCAATTGCGGTTGCCTTGCACCGTATTAATTTCACCATTGTGGGCCAGATAACGAAACGGCTGGGCCAGCCGCCATTGCGGCCAGGTATTGGTTGAAAAGCGCTGATGGAAAACACAGAGCGCCGACTCGAGGCCGCCTTCACTTATATCTTTGTAGAAGGTGGCGAGGTTTTTTGGCATGACCAAACCTTTATATGAGATAACCGTGCTTGAGAGACTTGGGACATAAAACATCTCATCCTGACTCTCGATTTTTTTCTCACACACTCGACGCGCTATATATAAGTGTCGTTCAAATGCCTTGCTATCCATCCCCGCTGGGGCATTAACAAATACTTGTTCAATTTGTGGCAGACTAGCCAGGGATTCTTCACCACAGGCAGAAGGATCGACTGGGACCGTACGCCAACCAACACAATCGAGCCCTTCCTCAGTCAGGGCTTGTTCTAATTCTGTGCGCGCTGCTTGCGCGAGTGCATCATCGCTATTGAGAAACACCATACCAACCGCGTATAACTCGGTTAGCTTCAAGCCTTCGGCTGCAGCGACCTTACGTAAAAAGCCGTCGGGTTTTTTTAACAGCAATCCACAACCATCGCCTGATTTACCATCAGCCGCGATCGCACCACGGTGGGTGAGGCGTTCCAGAGCAGTAATCGCCGTCATCACTAACCAATGGCTAGGTTTGCCATCCATATGGGCCATCAGGCCAAAACCGCAATTATCACGTTCAAATTCAGGGCGATAGAGGCCCTGCTGCGCAAGTTTTTTTGTAATTTCTGTCATCGTGTCATACCTACGAAAACCTGGTCAAATAATAGCCAATCCCCAGGCAAAATGGCTCCGCAGTATACAGCCACAGGGCATTAAGCATCAATCACTATAAGGATAGGGTTTTAGAACAAAAAATAGGCAGATTTTAGCCCAAAACGAGTAAATCGTTTCTTAACTATAAAAACTAATTTTCTTTTATATTCAATAGCTTATACGTTATTGTAAATTGTTCACCAGACAATTCGAATTGTAAAATTAACAAATTACGCCAACCATCCGATACAAACTGAATACCCCTATAAATTTGCTTGCAAATGGTTATGCCAAAAAAAATAAAAAATAACCTGCAATCGACTAAGTGGTCTGGAATCAACGATTTGTTTGATCTCCGGACTATTCTGGGTCGATTGGTACTCAGTACGATCATACTGGTTGCGATTACGCTAGCCATCATCTGGCTTGCTCAATCGAAATTTCAGGCATCCTCGAAATCCAGTTCAAACCAGCTTGCAGAACGCATTCGAATCGATGGCGATCTTGCCGGTTTAAGAGATTCACTTTGGAAGATTGAAACACAATTCCAAAGCTATATGCTGGTTCCTGAAAATAAACTCAAAAACAAGGTCCTGGCTTCATTCGATGAACTGCTCGACAAAACGCTGAAACTACAATCGCATAAACGAATCCTGGCTGATCAATCGACTCTCGAAATCCTTGAAGATTTTCATGAAATGGCCAACTTACTCAAGGCCAGCTTAAAAAAGATTATGCATATGCGGGCCGACCCCCTATTGGTATTTCCCGCTATGCCCTACATGGCCAATGTACTTAACCCAGCAAGTAAGAATTTCACTAATACGGTTAGCCTCGCCCTGGTCGAAGCGGATGAACTCAAGGATGAACCAGGGCAACGAGAAATTAAAGACATATTAAACGAAATGCGTTTTAACTGGGCACAAACGATTAGTGTTTTCCGTGTTTTGATCTCAAGCCGACTTGGTATATTCAAAGGAACAATTGAAGATAATCACATTACGACCCGAAACGATATCAGCCTTTATTACTTCAGAGTTATAGAGTTAATTGAAGAACTTAAAAGTTATAAAGCCAATGATCAATTGGGTTTCCAACAAAGCGACGCCATAAGTCAGATGGAAAAATACGCAACTATTTGGTATACAAATTATAAAATTATCCAGCCCTACCTGGAAAATGATGCGAACTGGAGAAAAGATACGACGATCCTGCGGGATGAGATTTCGCCGTTATTTTTAAGACTGTGGAGCAATTTACAGAAATTCAATACCCGTTTAACTCTGCAGGCCAAGCAAGACATAAAATTAAATGAAGAGACTCATTACCAAATTTCAAGATCCCTTTGGATCCTGGTCATCGCCGTTTTATTTGTTATGGTTATCAGCACTCTGTTATTTGAGTTTCAAATCAGGCGCCCAATCATTCGTATTTCACGTGCTCTAAAAGCTGAAGCGGCCGGTGCCCGTGATATCGAATTACCTGAATCGTCAATCTCCGAAACTCGTGATCTGATAACGGCTTTTTCATATATGCGGCAACAGGTTCATTCGCGTCAGGAACACCTGCAAGCTGTTCTCACCTATGCGGTTGATTCGATCATTACGACCAACATGCGAGGTATGGTAAAGAGTTTTAATCCCGCTGCCGAGAAAATGTTTGGACAAACCGCTGCACAGGCAATCGACCAACCATTAGCAAATTTTATTACTGACCTTGACGAAATGATCATGACCCAATCCGGAATCGAGTTTGAATCATACGCGTATCATGCAAGTGAAGGGAAATTTCCGATTGGCCTACGTGTTAGTGCAATGAAGGTTGATGGTGAAGAGCTTATGTTGGTGATGATTGCCGACATACGAGAACGTCGAGAAATGCTGGAGGGGATTAAAGCAAGAGAACAACGCTTACATGCCATCATGGATACCGCGGCTGAAGCCATCGTTACCTTCGATGATGCTGGCAAGATTGAAAACTGGAACCGAGCAGCTGAAACCTTATTTGGCTGGCGTGAGGCAGAAGTGACAGGTAAAAACTTTTGCGACAATGTGAGTGTCGAATGCACAACAGAAAACGATAACATTCATGACATAAACGATGTAAAACATTATGTTGGTCTGGAAAGCGAGGTCATTGGACTACATAAGAATGGAAGCAGTATTCCGTTGTCAATGAAAGTTTCGAAAATGACATTAGATGGAAGCACCAAATATACGGCCCTATTGGCGAATATCGCCGAACGCAAGGCGATGATGGATAACCTCAAACACATTGCTGAACATGATAGTTTAACCGGTTTATATAACCGCGCTTATTTCCATGACTTGTTAGAAGAATCTTGTGAAAAGGCAAAATCCGGTAATGCCAAGCTCGCGCTGCTATATATTGATCTTGATAACTTTAAATATATAAATGATAGTCTCGGACATCTCGCTGGCGATCAGCTCCTGGTCGAGATATCCAACATACTGAATATGCGTGCACGACGTAGCGATCTAATCGCTCGTTTAGGCGGGGATGAGTTTGTTGCCATCATTAATGATGCTTCCCCGGATACAATAGTACAAATAGCTGAATCTTATCGAGAATCATTAGCTAATTATACTTTTAAATATGAAGCTAAAACAGTAAATGTCGGTTGTTCAATCGGTGTAACACTTATCGATAACCATGCTAAATCCCCTAGCTCAATACTCGCACAGGGCGATGTTGCCTGCCATCTGGCCAAACGTGCTGGTCGCAATCGAATTCACGTCTTTACAAGTGACGATGCTTCGAATGTAGAAAATATGACGCTTGATATTGGTTGGTCCCAACGAATTCATGACGCATTAGATAATGACAAATTCGTACTTGTTGCCCAACCAATTTTTAATACAGATGCAAAATCTATTTATGCTTATGAGATATTAGTTCGTATGTTAGACAATGATGGAACCTTAATAATGCCGGCTGGGTTTTTCTCGACGGCTGAACGGTTTGGTCTGGCGGTAAAAATTGATATGTGGGTAATTTCACATGCGATTGAACACCTGGCCAGCCTTAATAAAAACAAATCGAATACTAACTTTTCCATCAATTTATCAGGCCAATCTATTACCGTACCGGATGTGATCGCACATATAGCTAGCAACTTGAAAAAATTTAAGGTGTCTCCAAATACGCTAACCTTCGAAATTACGGAAACGGCAGCGATCTCTGACATGGATAAAGCGGTACTAATGCTAAAAGAACTGCGTAATATGGGGTGCCGCACGGCACTCGATGACTTTGGTAGTGGCATGTCTTCTTTTGCTTATCTACAGGAAATGCCTGTTGACATCGTAAAAATTGATGGTCGATTCGTTAAAAATATTGCGCACAGCAAAGTTGATCAAGCCATAGTTCGCTCAATGAATGAAATCGCGCATGCGCTAGGAAAATTGACGGTCGCCGAATTTGTCGAAAATGAAGCACATTACCAGACACTAAAAACGATTGGCGTTGATTGTGTTCAGGGTTACCACCTGGGCAAACCAGCCTCCATTGACTTGCTTGCCGGTCAAAACTATAAATCTAATTCTGTTTAATACCTGTAACTTTAGCTTATAACTTCTATTGATTGATATAGTTCGCAAATGCCTTGCTTTTTAGAAGCTGTGTTATCGCTGCAATGATCGCCCCATCTAAAGCCTGCGCAGAACTACCTGCCGTTTTATAGGTTGCGCTAATCGCGGTTGACTTACCATTTCCAAAGAGTGCCGTAATATCAAGAGATGTTGATTTATTAAACGGTTTATTCGTTGCATAGACATTACTAATTTTTATCGTAACGGTTTTATAATTAGAATCGGAAACTAATACATCTCTTTTTCTTAACTCAGATGTTAAAATAGAAATGGTCGCATCTGTATATTGCCGTAAGTCTCCTAACAATACCGTTGAACTCGAATCCTCAAAAATAGTCACTTGCTCGGAAGACTGATAATAATTTTTCAGGCTAACCGACTTACCGGCAACCAGCGGTAAAACTTTTTCTTTAACATGATGGCGGCTATGAGAGGCATTAATATAAGTCGTACCACCACAATTCAATAACATAATCGAAAGTACTAACGTATAAACTATTTTTGCAACATTACCGATAAATGTATTCATTTACTGAGCTCCATTAATAATTTATTCAATTCAGGGTAATCTATTTTTGCATTATGCCGTTTATCCACCGGAACATGTGCCAGCGTGAGCACTTTTTTAATTTTAGCCCATATCAGGTTTTCTTTTAGTTTTTCAGTGTCCACTGTATCACCCTTCTGCAATTCAATAACCAGGACACGTTCACCTTGATGAGAAACCATTGCACAACGCCGCACAGCGGTATCACAGCGGGCAACCGTTTCGACCGCGAAGGGATAAAGCTCACCTTCCGCATCCGCAATCTTCGCACTGCACCGCCCCATTAACCACAAACGTCCTTGTTCATCAAAATATCCGGCATCACCGGTGCGGTGCCAGGGACGTCCATCAATAGAAAATTTCGTTTCTTCATTACCAACACCATCCAGATAACCAGGTAATACATGATTACCCGCAACCACAATTTCACCAATCTCATATTCAGTCAGGATTAACTCATTAAACTGTTCAACGGACATCGGCTCAATGACCGTATTGGTCATATCCTTAATCACGCTTACTTCAATTTGTTTAACCGGCCGACCGGCCAACAAACCCTGCCCATGTTTCATCTTGTCCAGGTCTGTTTCAGTTATATCCTGCCAATGTATATGCGCGATCGGTTCAGCCTCAGTGGAACCATACACGGCAACAATTTCACTGTTCGGTGCTATTG
>CAMYMO010000350.1 GCA_947259425.1 uncultured Ectothiorhodospiraceae bacterium
GATCAATGGACACCGGCGGTTGATAATCTATATGCCTACTCCTATGCAGGAGGTACTTTTACGGTAACCGATAAAACAAACGGGTCAAGCGTATCGACAATCGCGGATACAGGTTTTTACTGGAATGGGTATGATGTTAATCAAGCACCCGCATTAGGGGGTGCCAACGATGCGTTTATTATCAATGGAGGCCGTCTGATTAGATTTGATCTTTCTGACAATAGTATTGATTATGAAGTTAATGCAGCATTTGGTTATCAGGCTACAGTTGCGCAAGGTGTTGTCTATGCCATCAGCTCAAATTCACTGGCCGCACACGATCAACTGACCGGTGCGTTGATTTGGTCATGGCTACCGGATATTCCAGATACATTGCAAGGGACGATCGTTGCGACTAACTCTCATGTTTTGATTAGTGGCACAACAAACATTTACGCGCTCAACCTACAGACTCGTACCCTGGACTGGAGTTATCCTGTATCAGGCCAATTAGCATTGGCTGACAGTGTCTTGTATGTAGCTAATCGAACTACCGGTGATATTGCTACGTTTAATATGGGACCACCACCTGATCAGGATCTGGATGGTGTGACGGATGGTAATGATAATTGCCCAGCCGTACCAAACGCTGATCAAATGGATACTGATCAAGATGGTATCGGAGATGCATGTAATGAGGCTAATGATCAAGATGGTGATGAATGGAATAATACGTTAGATAATTGTCCATCAACATCTAATATTACTCAATCAAACCAGGATGGCGATGAGTTTGGCGACGTTTGTGATCCATATCCATCACAAGCCGATAATTTGGGAGTTTGTTTAATAACCGTGGGGCAAAGCGAGGCTTTAATCTCACAACTGCAATCCGATAATTCATCGCTTCAGTCGGAAGTTGCGTTGTTAGAAGCCAAACTCGTAGATACTGACAATGATGGTGTAATTGATACCTACGATACCTGCACCAGCTCTATCGGTGAAGTCGATCAAACAGGTTGCTCATTACCACAGTATTGTCAAAAACAGGCACGCTACGATTGTCGTAGTGCAGACTGGAAGGATGACGAGGGGCGGTACCCGAATGACTGCCGCTATACTGACAATCAATGTATAGTGAGGTAGCATTTAGTATCCATCTCGAAAAGCCCGGAAATATCCGGGCTTTTTTATTAGGCAAATATAGATGCTTGGTCGTATCTTAAAACAATCTTCAGCTGCATATCGCGAACGATTCCAAGAGCAAACTGGACATGGCGTTGATCACAGAGATAAGGCAGTCGGTAAATCAAAATCTAGCTTTAGGGAATGACCGGATTAAACAGGAAGTTGAAGCGGTAAGCGGAAGACGCGTGCACTCTTTGAAATGTGAGCCAAAATCCAAACCAGTTAGAGAAGATGAGTTTTTACTCTGCCCCCAAATCTCCTGTAAAATCGGATGCTTATCAGTAAAACAGCGCCTAACATGAAGATCTTCTAATGCTAAAAATTGATCGCCGGGCGAACGGCACAGGCCTATAACAAACGTAAAGGTCGCCAGGGTGCGTATTGGGAAGATCGTTATCATGCCACGGCAGTTCAGTCGGATGAACATTTTGTGCGTTGCCTGGTTTATATTGATTTGAATATGGTGCGCGCCGGAGTGGTCCGGCATCCCGTCAAGTGGTCTCATTGCGGTTATCATGAGATTCAACAACCCCGCGATCGTTATCGCATCATCGATCACGACAGCTTACTTTCACTCTCCCCCGCTTCGTCTTATACACAATTACAATCACTGCATCGAGATTGGATAGAAGACGAATTAAAGAACGACCGAGCACTTGTTCGTGATGAGCGTTGGACGCAAGGCATCGCCATAGGACAACATGACTATATTTTACAGATACAAAATGAGCTCAATTACCGGGCAAAGGGACGCAATTGTGTTGAGTTAGAGGACAGTTGGCAACTCAAGGAACCCTTGGCCTTATATGTCGCAAAATAGGGTCAAAATAGGCTGTTTAAGCACGAATACACCGCCGTATTGAGATGATACTATAGATAAATCAGCAACATAGCGAGGTCCGACCCGAAGCCCGTAGGTGGACCTAGATCAAAACATATTAGGGAAAGTAATAATGAGCTTGAAAGTACTGGCAGAAAAGGCAAACGAGGCCATCGAACAAATCGATAGATTTATTGCCGAACAGCACAGCAGTGATTTTATTGAGTCCATCAAACGACAAATCGCCTTTATTCGGGATAACGCAGTCACAGGTAAGAACCCTATTGCGGAACTGAAAGAAGGTAATACCTTTAGCTTTGGGATAATGGCCTCAAGAGAACTTGCCAGCCCGAGAGAGCTGGAGTTAGGTACGTATATTTCTGCCGTATTATCTGAGCTGATGAAGTTAGATTAAGAAAAGTTTAATATTAGCGGGCAGAATGAACCTCCCTCTGTTTAATAAATACTCCTGCCAGATAAGCGAATAGGAAATAATAAATGGAAATATGCTCCACCGAATTTAATTTACGGATTGAAAAAGTAAAAAAAATAATCATCGACACGATTGAGCGCGGCCTTGAGAATTTATCGTTCATTCAACCTGAGGACAAAATCGCCTGTTTGTTTATTCGTTACGATAGTAATTATGCCTTCACGCCTTTTCTTTATCTGTTTACAGAATCTGAAAAAGAAAAACAGGACCAAAGTGATAATCCGATTGCCCTCTACACACATTGTGAAGCTAAGTATTCAACTGACAACCTGACGCTGCCTGTTGATTTGGAACTTGATGAATGTGAGGCGCTAGACGAAGATTTTCATCAGTTGTATGAGGAGGCCTATAATGAAGACGATGAAGATGATAATTCGAAATATTTAAGACTCGATAAAAAATTATTTGATACCTACCTGGATATTTGCCAACAGTTAACCCGGAATGGCAAGCTTAAACAGGCTTTACCAACGACGAATGAGTTTCATGTCATGGCCTGCGGTAGTCGCCAATACAATGAATGGGAATTTGTTCATCAACTTTTACCAGAACCTGAAGTTAAAAAAATAGAAGAAAAATATCAGCGTTTCGTCAATAAGCCGAACCTATCACTGGAAGAAGCGGCTCTGATCAACTTGATACAACAGTGCATGGAAACGTTTGGGCGGTAATGTTTGGGGTTATAAACCGGGGTCAGAACACAGTTTACTCTAATATTAGAGTAAACTGTGTTCTGACCCAGGTTTTACAACTCTGATCCAAAATCTCTTATTGATACTATAATATAGAGTATCAGAGGGATTCGGTAAAAATGACATCATCAAACCGTTTTTTCTACCTATGGCTGACCGTACTCAGCTGCGGGTTTTCTGCACCGCCTCTTCTCGCCGACAGTTATACAAGAGAACGACAACGAATGGTGGAGGAGATCGAGGCCGATGTGCGCGCGACTCGTCTGGCGCTCGATAAGCAGGCATTGGATCCACGGGTCATGAAGGCGATGGGGCGCGTGTTACGGCATAAATTCGTTCCCACTGCATTAGAACGTTCAGCCTATCTAAACCGACCATTATCGATCGGTCATGGACAAACCATATCGCAACCCTATGTTGTCGCGATAATGACAGACTTGTTGGAAACCACCCCGGATAGCAAAGTATTGGAAATCGGTACGGGCTCCGGTTATCAGGCGGCAGTACTGGCTGAATTGGTTGATCAGGTCTATAGCATCGAAATCATCAAACCTTTAGGAGAGCTGGCCACCGATCGTTTGTCTCGCCTGCGTTATGATAATGTCACGACAAAAATCGGGGATGGTTATTATGGTTGGGAGGCGCATGCACCGTTCGATGCCATTGTGGTGACCGCCGCGGCCAGTCACATTCCCCCTCCCCTGATTAAACAACTAAAAGT
This sequence comes from uncultured Ectothiorhodospiraceae bacterium, assembly GCA_947259425.1. Lineage (GTDB taxonomy): Bacteria > Pseudomonadota > Gammaproteobacteria > UBA6429 > Thiohalophilaceae > SZUA-24. The sequence goes on from CAMYMO010000350.1 coordinate 3,894, forward strand.
CGGCGGGCGCATGATGATACCAGTCGGCAGTCGGTTTTTAACCCAGCAGTTGTTATTAGTGACCAAACAAGAAGGAGACAAGATTACCACCCGGCAGATCCTGCCAGTGCGTTTTGTACCGTTGACCGGCCAACATTGAGCCCATCAATATTAACATAGAAACGAATATGACCCTGTTACCCCGACCACCTTACTTTTCGGTGACGCTGCTTTCTGCGACCGCATTGGCGTATGAGATCCTGTTGATGCGTTTGTTTTCTATTATTCAGTGGCACCACTTTGCCTATATGTTTATCGGTTTGGCCTTACTTGGCTATGGGGTAAGTGGAACTGTAGTGGCCATTTATCAGCAGCGTTTATTACCACGTTTTACACCTATCTATATTAGTTGTGTTGCCCTGTTCGGGATCTCGGCCGTTGCCTGCTTTGCACTGGCACAAACGATTCCGTTTAACGCCGAAGCGATCTTATGGGATGGCTGGCAAGTCTTCTATTTGATAGGTATATTTTTACTACTGGCCATGCCTTTCTTTTTTGCCGCCACGGCCATCTGTCTTGCCTTCATGCAGTTCGGCTCGCAGGTATCACGTATTTATGCCGTGGATTTATTCGGCGCCGGACTTGGCAGTCTCGGAGTTATTATTTTGTTAGTGTGGCTTTTCCCGCAATCGGCGTTGGTGCTTGTGAGCGTACTCGGTGTCGTTGCGGCATTAATTGCCTGCCTAGAGTTAACGGTGCCTCGACGACGAACGATTTCATTTGCTTTGACATTTGTCATCGCATTATTGCTGGTGAGTGGCAGCTCACTACCATTACAACTCTCACCGTATAAAAGCCTGCAACAGCTACAACGCATCAATGGAACGAGTATTATTGCCGAGCGTTCCAGTCCATTGGGTTTACTCAGCGTGGTCAAAAGTCGTGACGTTCCGTTCCGTCATGCCCCGGGTCAGAGTCTACATGCCAGCCAGGAGCCGCCACCACAACTCGGGGTCTTTACCGATGGCGATAACATGACGGTGCTAACCCGCTATCCTGACGAACACCAGAAACTTGCTTATCTTGATCAAACCAGTTCGGCCTTACCGTATCACTTAAAGCCGTTGAATACGGCACTCATTATCGGCGTGGGTGGCGGTGCGGATGTATTGCAAGCCAAATACCATCAGCTTCAGAACATTGACGGCGTTGAGTTAAACCAGCAGATGATTCAACTGGTCAAAGAAGATTTTAGCGAGTTTAGCGGTGACCTGTTTAAACAAGATGGGGTAAACATTTATCATCGTGAAGTCAGGGATTTTCTTAGCGGTACGACTAGATCGTATGATTTGATTCAGCTAGCCTTAGTCGATGCGTTTAATGCCTCGTCATCGGGATTATATGCATTGAATGAAAGTTATTTGTATACTGTTGAGGCCTTGCAACGTTATCTATCCCATCTTGAAACCGATGGTTATCTAGCCTTAACCCGCTGGATTAAACTTCCTCCGCGTGACACCTTAAAGTTATTTGCAACCGCCGTGAGCGCATTAGAAAAAACTGGGGTAAGCGATCCCGAACAGCGTTTGGTCTTGATTCGAAGCTGGCAAACCAGCACTTTACTGGTTAAAAATGGCAAGTTTACTCATACGGAAATAGAAGCGGTAAAACGATTTTGTACCGTTCGAGGTTTTGACCTTGCCTATATACCTGGTGTAAACGCTAAGCAGGTTAACCAATACAACATTTTAAATAGCCCGGTGTTTTATCAGGCCACCACGGCTTTGTTGAGTGATGAGCGCGATAGCTTTATAAAACAATATAAATTTAACCTGCAACCAGCGACCGATGATCAGCCTTATTTTCACCAGTTTTTTAAATGGGGTACCGTTAGTGAGATCATTGAGATGCGTAATCGCGGAGGCATGCCTTTATTCGAGTGGGGCTATATCACCTTGATTGCAACCTTGGTGATTGCCAGTTTTTTCAGTGTCGTCCTTATTGTTTTACCGTTGTGGCATTACCAAGCTAAACAATCCATCGTTAACAGCCGAGTAAAGCGGCGAAATGTATTTTTTTATTTTTTTGCGATTGGCCTTGCTTTTTTATTTATTGAGATCGCCTTTATCCAAAAGCTCATCCTGTTTCTTCATCATCCCATTTACGCCATTACCATTAGCCTAGCCGCTTTTTTAGTCTTCGCCGGTACGGGCAGTTATTGGTCCAGCGTGCTATCGGTATCACTGCCCCGTTCTAAAATTCTGCTCTATTCGATTGGCGGCATTATTTTCATTAGCCTGTTATATCTACTGTTATTAGATTCATTGTTTACTCTACTTGTACACCTACCCATTGTAAGTAAAATTCTCATCTCAGCCCTGCTCATCGCGCCATTGGCTATCTGCATGGGTATGCCCTTCCCTTTAGCGCTTGCCAAGCTCGTTGGTGATGCGAAGGAGTATATTCCCTGGGCATGGGGTATCAACGGTTGTGCTTCGGTGATCAGTGCGGTGTTGGCGACCGTATTGGCCATCCACTTTGGTTTCAGCACCGTAATATTACTCGCGGTAGTTCTATATGCGTCGACGCCGTTAACCTTTCCAGAATAATTGGGCTCAGAGTAAAAACGCATAAGATATTTGGGGGCTAGAATAAGTCCACAAGGTGTTTTTAGGCTAACCCAAATCTGCATCACAAACTGGCCTATTAAAACTCTATTTTGTGTTGTCTATCACAGTGAAACCCACTACTGTTTAGCGCGTTTTTGTTGACGGCTTTGATATAGTTTGCTCCACACGATGTGTGTAATGGATAGAATCTCGGTGATTCTACAAGGAGCAAGACAATGTGGATCGACAAAACCATTTCACAAAAAAAACGTTTTTTAGCCGGATGCATTATTAAACCAATGCGTCTGTTAACCAAACTGGTTTCTAATGACTGGGGTAATCCCGAACAACTTACCCGCATATTACAGTTACATTTCCAACACTTTCCTACCTGCCAATTACTTTATTGTCTGGATGCGAAGGGTACTCAATTTAGTGGCCAGGTATCAAACAACGATGTCGATATGACGACCCTCGGAAAAGATTTACAACACCGTCCTTTTTTTCAGGGAATACTCCCGTATAAGGGTATGACATTATCTTCAATCTACCTTAATGATAGAAATTCTCAACCTTGCATAACTGCTCTATCAGCCGTTACTCACGACGGTGACTTGTTGGGTTTTATTGCGGCAGATTTCTATATAGCACAGTTACCACGTTTAAGAATTCAAGCCGAAGACAATCAACCGCACTGGACTCAATACAAAGGCGACCCATCTATTCGTAGCACAGTATTCATGCAGGAGCGTACGATCAGCCATTTTGACTTACGCCTGGAAAAGGTGACTTATGTCATTTTAACACTGCTAAAAAAACATGGCATATTTCATGCGCAAATTGATTTTTCCAGCTCAAGACTGGTTATTTGGTCGGTTGATTCGCCGTTTGATTTTCGAGTGCTTTGTGCTGATGAACTTTTTTCTGATGAACTTATGGAGACCTATCCGCGGCAAGAATATCCACGAGATGCGCTTATCCCGAAAAGCAGGATCTCAAAGGTATTAAAACAATTTAAGGCCTTACGCAACGCTGATGAGACAATTTATTTACGTAGCGGCATGATTAATATTATTAACGGCACGGTGGGGTTGACCTTTTCCTGTGATGGTTTTCACATTATGAGTGTGAGCGAGTTTTTAAATAAAGACATTCACTTCTGGATTGGAAATAATGCCCTGAATAAAACCACTCCAGTTACCTTACCGTTTAAAGAGTCGGCCTAATAAACTTTTGTGTTTTTTTTATTTTTTCTATGTTATCAAAAATAGTTTGCATATACTGCATGCCTTAAAGTGTGACGACTTTCAAGCCAACCATGACTGGCCGGATCGCGATCTTCACTTCGTCGAATCTCAAGCATACATTTGTCTTCCATGGGTAGTTTCCGGGGGTAGTTTCCGGGGGTAGTTTCCGGGGGTCGTTTCCGGGAATGGGTTGAACAGATGGATGTCAGCATAACGGTATTCTTTTAATCCTTAAACTGGTTTGAGCAAAACAATTTGTTTCCTTTTTAGAAACAATTAGAAGGCAATTTATCCCCTAAAACGGATGATCATCAACATCCATTTTGAATTAGATTAGTGGTTAACCGAAATAATCTTTATTTATTAAAATATTGCTCACTATTTCTGACGTCTGTTTTTTTATTTTTAAGAATGCTGAAGCAGCATTTGATAAATTTCATCTTTCAAATGACTTCGCTTTTTTTTCATTTCGTGAAACGTTGTGTCATCGATCGGAGAATTATTTTGTTCGATACCTCGAATCTCTTTATCGAGTGAGTCATATTTATCGGCAATCTTTTTAAAGTGCAGATTTTCAACAATCAATTTATCAATTAACGCTCGCTTTTCCGGAAACTCATGGTGCACACTGTGATTTTCGCCTAGCATTGCTTTCTCCCATAACGTTTATCTAAACTTACTTCTCGCTGGTGGCTGAGGCTTTTCCTGGTGTATTGATAAATACATAAAAAACCATCAGGCCCGCAATTATTGCACTGACTCCAACACTCGACAAGTAGTGGCGGAATAAACTGATTAAGACTAACCAGACCAAAATGATAATGGTATTTCGCTGTATTGCTGCCCGTTTATCGAGTGCTTGCACCTCTAGTGCAATCAAAAGTATCGGTATTAGATATAATAAAATACTTATACTAAATAATAATGCGATATCGGGCACAGAAAGATTTTCAACTATATTCTGACGAATGGCCGAGGCAAACAAGACTAAACCAATAAAAATAGGCAGATGTCGATAAATAATTAGATGTGCAGTACCTAGCTCACGGTCAATCACCAGACGTTCAATCACTTCAAATTAGTGCCAACATAAGGCGCTTAAGCTAACAAAGCCTAAAAAGGCAATAAATACTACCGTGAAAGTTAATTCCTGGGAGGTTAACGCACTGGTCAGTGCTTGCCACAGATTCACCCAACAAAATAATCACTAATAATCCAAAACGTTCCGGCAAATGATGCTTTTCCATCGCGACGTTATCTATCGGCTAAAGTTCGAAGTTTTGTTGATTTCCTGTCTGATTATTTCGGTGAACAACCTAAATGGGATCAGTTCAACTAAAATTCTTGTTATCTTGAATTCCAGTCTTAATCAAAACATCACTTTTTTTGTTGGTGTATATCTCATTAAAATTTATAGATTCGAATCGTTGTCCAGCATAATGATTTCGTGGAATTCATCACAATTACTCTAGCACAGATTTTCTAATCATTAATCTGTCAATACTATCCATTTTAGTTGGACTGAGAGAAGGAACTTAGCCGACACTGGTGTGTCTATTCGTACAGCTAATTTAACAAGGAGTGGTTTATGAAACTGTTTATCGCGTTCACACTAATTTTTTTCGTTCTTTTTTCTCCTATGTTATATGCTAAAGATTGTATTCCAACGCCTCATCGGACGACGGGTACCCATTACGAACCGGTCACCGAACAAAAAATAAATATCAGCAAAGGGCTTATCGTCAGTGGTGTTATTTTAAATTCAGAATGCCAACCCATTGCCAATGCGAAAGTGGCACATTGGCAGGCCGGAGAGGATGGTCGATATGCCGATCGATTGAGGGCTTATTTATTTACCGATTCTAACGGCCGATATCAATTCGAGACTGAATGGCCCGCT
>CAMYMO010000351.1 GCA_947259425.1 uncultured Ectothiorhodospiraceae bacterium
TGAAAGATGGTGTCATCGCTGACTTTACCGTGACCGAGAAGATGTTACAGCATTTTATCCGCAAGGTTCATGAAGCCCGTTTTTTCCGCCCCAGTCCTCGGGTTTTGATCTGTGTACCCTGTGGTTCGACCCAGGTTGAACGTCGAGCGATTCGCGAATCGGCCGCAGGGGCCGGCGCTCGTGAGGTATTTTTGATTGAAGAACCGATGGCCGCTGCAATTGGTGCAGGAATGCCCATTTCCGAAGCCAGCGGCTCAATGGTGCTGGATATAGGTGGTGGCACCACCGAAGTCGCGGTGATCTCTCTGAGCGGGATCGTATACTCGGCCTCCGTCAGAATCGGTGGAGATCGTTTTGATGATGCGATTATCAACTATGTCCGCCGTAATTATGGTTCCCTAATCGGTGAATCCAGTGCTGAGCGGATTAAAAAAGAGATCGGCTCAGCCTATCCAGGTAATGAAGTGCGCGAAATGGAAGTACGTGGCCGAAATTTAGCCGAAGGTGTGCCTCGCAGCTTTACCCTTAACAGCAACGAGATCTTAGAAGCTCTGCAAGAGCCCTTATCCGGGATCGTCAGTGCAGTAAAAACGGCCCTGGAACAAACGCCACCCGAACTGGCGGCTGATATTGCCGAACGGGGTATGGTGCTGACGGGGGGAGGTGCCCTGTTGTGCGATCTCGATCGCCTGTTGATGGAAGAAACCGGCCTACCTGTTATCATTGCAGAAGAACCTCTGACCTGTGTCGCCCGCGGTGGTGGTCGTGCTCTTGAGATGATCGATGAATACGGCGGCGATCTGTTTACGGTTGAGTAATCAAAAACGGCACCGTTTCTGATGTGTTCGTGGTCAAGGCTTCCGAACAAGGAGAAATGTCGTAAAACTCCTATTTAAACAAGGCCCCTCGCTCGCGATGCGTCTGCTGATTTTCAGCATGTTGTCGTTGATCCTGATGATCCTGGATCATCGATTCCATGCGACCGATGCCATTCGTTCAACCCTCTCTATCGTTGTTGATCCGATACGATATATAGTGAATCTGCCGGCCGATATAAAAGATTGGGCTTCAGGTTCGCTGGTTTCACATAGCACCCTTGAAGATGAAAACCGGACCTTAAAAACACAAAATCAGTTGTTAAAGGCTAAGCTGCAAAAATATGCTTCACTCAAGGCTGAGAATGCGAATTTACGCGGTCTGCTAAAATCGGCCAAAAAGTATGAGGATAAATTAGAACAGGTATTGATCGCGGAAATACTCTCTGTTGACCTGGATCCATTCCGCCGCAAAGTAGTTATTAACAAAGGCAGTAGCCATAACGTCTACGTTGGCCAACCGATAATTGGCGCTCAGGGGGTTATCGGAAAAATTATCCATGTCGGTCCCCTGTCGAGTACGGCACTGGTGATCACCGATGCAAACCATTCCATTCCCGTGCAGGTTAATCGCAATAATGTTCGTGCCATTGCCATGGGCATTCCCAAAAATAATAAACTTGAATTGATACATCAACCCAATAATGCAGATATCAAAGTCGATGACTTGCTGGTTAGTTCGGGATTAGGATGTATATTCCCTGGGGGTTATCCGGTTGGTCGAGTCGTTGATATCACCACCAACCTAAGCCTGCCATTTGCGAAGATTATTGTGCAACCCACCGCCCAACTCGATAAAAATCGTGAAGTGTTACTCGTCTGGCCCGATTTTGGAGGTAACAAGCAAAGTGACTGCAAAGGCCCGGAGGAAGATAGTTAATGGCGATCACACAACGACAAGGTGGATTCATCATTATATTATCGTTCATAGTCGCCCTGATGCTGAGCATTGTCGATTTACCAACCTGGGCTGAAGAGATACGACCACAATGGGTCGTACTGGTACTCATCTATTGGTCAATGGCCTTACCGCAACGAATCAGCGTTGGCGTAGGTTGGGTAATGGGCCTGTTATTAGATGTCACCAACTCTGCAATTCTTGGACAAAATGCCCTGGCGCTTGCCTTTATTGCTTTTTTAACCGCTCACTTACACCAGCGACTACGTGTCTTCCCTTTTTGGCAACAGGCGATTGTTATTTTTGTCTTTTGCATTATTTACAATCTAATTGTACTTTGGATTAAAGGCATCTCAGGCAGCGCGCCAAATGTTTGGCTAATAATTACACCCAGCTTTACTTCTGCCCTCTTTTGGCCACTCATCTTTATTTTTTTACGCCGGGTAAGACGTTTTTACCGTGTTAATTGATCGGCAATAATACTTAACTTTATGGCTCGACACTCCTCATTAACGATTAAAGATCACTTTCGCGAAACCCACCTGTTTCAACAACGCCTGTTGATCATGGCTATTTTCACCGTCATCTTGCTTGGTGTCCTTATCACCCGTTTGTTTTTTTTACAAATTATTGACCATAAACATTACACCACCCTCTCTGAAGAAAACCGCCTGGATATATTACCCATCGCACCGATACGTGGATTGATCTATGACCGAAATGGCGTCTTGCTGGCTCAGAATGTTCCCAGTTTTACCTTGCAAATTATTCCGGAACGAACCAAAGACACTAATCAAACCATTCTGGAATTAAAAAAACTAATATCCATCAGCGATGATGAAATTGAGCGTTTTAATATCCAAAGAAAAAAGAAACGACGTTTTGAAGGTATAACCTTACGTTATCGTCTGAACCCAACTGAACGTGCCAAGATAGCCGTTAATCTGGATAGACTTCCTGGTGTTAAAATTGATGCAGAACTTACCCGTGAATACCCAAAAGGGAAATTGGCGTCACATGCCATCGGTTATATGGGACGGATAAACGAACAAGAACTTACCCGCCTGGACATTTCACGTTATAGCGCAACCAAACACATCGGCAAAGTCGGCGTTGAACGATCTTATGAAGATATCTTGCACGGTGAGGTCGGCTTTGAACGCGTGGAAACTAACTCACAAGGCCGTATCCTAACCAGTACACCTGAAGTTGATCCTAAGCCTGGAAAAGATCTGTACATGACCATTGATATCAATGTGCAGGAAAAAGCAGAGCAGGCCTTTTTGGAATCAGAAAACAATGGTGCCTTAGTGGCGATTGATCCTAATAATGGTGAAGTCCTGGCATTTGTCAGCGTACCGACCTTTGATCCCAATCTTTTTGTGAACGGTATCGACCGTAAAACATATAAAATCTTAAGCACCTCCACAGATAGACCTTTATTTAATCGCGCACTACGTGGTCAATACCCACCGGGTTCAACATTAAAACCCCTCATTGCGTTAGCCGGATTAGAATTCAAGTTGATCACGGGTAACGAAGAAATACAGTGCCCTGGTTATTACAAGTTAAAAAATGATGATCGAAAATATCGTGACTGGAAAAAACATGGCCATGGTGAAACCGACATGTCAAAGGCGATTGTGCAATCATGTGACGTATACTTTTATGATCTGGCTTTACAACTAAAAATAGATAGAATGCATGAATATCTGGCCCGCTTTGGTTTAGGTAAAACCACGGGCATAGATATTCGAGGTGAAGCACCTGGCCTGCTACCTTCAAAAGCCTGGAAACGCAAAGCCTATAATCTACCCTGGTTCCCGGGGGAAACATTAATTACTGGAATTGGCCAGGGTTTTACCTTGACGACACCTTTGCAACTATCACACATAACTGCGACGCTAAGTAATGATGGTAAAATCTATAAACCCCGCATCATCCATGCTATTGGCGAACCCGGTATAGAAGAAGTTACTATCCAGCAGCCCCGCTATGTTGGTATTGTTGATAAGAATGAACCTGCAAATTGGGAATCCATTCTAGATGCCATGATCAAGGTTGTACACGGGACTTATGGTACGGCGCGCGGCATTAACCGAGAGCTGGCCTACAAAGCAGCAGGTAAAACGGGCACCGCACAGGTCTTTGGAATTAAAGAAGATGAAGAATATGATGAAGAAAAGATTGCCAAGAAATTACGCGATCATGCGTTATTTATCGGTTATGCACCCGTGGATGAACCTAAAATTGCCGTTGCTGTCATAGTAGAAAATGGTGGTAGTGGTGGTGCGGTTGCGGCCCCTATTGCTCGTAAAGTAATGGATGCCTATTTAATTAATAACGATACGAAGTAAGGTCAATGCCAGGATTCTCTAAATCAGAATTTACCGACACTACCCGCATCAATGCCGGGCGCCGTATGCTACATGGCTTTCATGTTGATCTACCATTGCTTATTGGATTACTTGTATTAGTAGCGGTTGGTGTTTTGGTTTTATATAGTGCAAGTGAACAAGATAACAAATTAGTTGAACAACAACTCATTCGTCTGGCAATTGCCTTTGTTGTAATGTTTGTTGTCGCTCAACTATCACCAGATACCTTACGCCATTGGAGCCCATGGCTCTTTATCATCGGGCTTATTATGTTAATCGCCGTTTTAATCCTGGGTGAAGTAGGAAAAGGTGCTCAACGCTGGCTAAACCTGGGGTTTTTCACCTTCCAACCTTCCGAATTAATGAAACTTGCACTTCCAATGTTACTCGCCTGGTATTTATCTGAAGCACATTTACCACCGAAGCTAAAACAGGTCTTACTGGTGTTATTGATCATATTGGTCCCTACCATCCTTGTCGCCAAACAACCTGATCTTGGAACCTCTTTATTACTCGCCAGTTCCGGGATCTTTGTCTTATTTCTCGCCGGGCTGCGCTGGTTCTATATTCTTCTTAGTTTTATCTTATTGGTTCCAGTATCATTAATCCTTTGGTTTTACGGTATGCACGATTACCAACGGACTCGGGTCCTTACCTTTTTAAATCCTGAATCAGACCCACTCGGTTCTGGCTACCACATTATCCAATCCTCCATCGCCATTGGATCCGGGGGGTTATACGGTAAAGGCTGGCTTAATGGTACCCAATCACATCTGGATTTTTTGCCCGAACGAAAAACGGACTTTATTTTTTCTGCCTTTAGTGAAGAATTTGGGTTAATTGGTGCAATTATTTTACTCTTTATATATGGAATCATCATTGCTCGCGGGCTTATCATTGCCGCACAGGCACAAGATACCTTCTCACGATTACTGGCGGGTAGTATCACTATCACCTTTTTTATCTATGTCTTTATAAATATTGGCATGGTCAGCGGGCTTCTACCCGTGGTTGGAATCCCGCTACCGCTGGTTAGTTTCGGTGGAACATCGATGGTGACGCTGTGTGCAGGATTCGGTATCCTAATGTCAATACAGACACATCGGAAGTTAATTGCAAGTTAAATAAATGAATGGAGTTAAGCGTGTATTGTCGTAAAACATTATTATCCGTATTTGGGCTGTTGCTATTATCTTTGTGTAAGATAAGTACGCTTGCAGCTGCCGAGGAACCCGGCCCTTTTGAAGATAAAACAGAGATCAACCTGTTTATTGAGGAAATGGTTGCTGAACATAAGTTTGATAAGGCCGAGCTTACTGCATTATTCGATAAGGTACGACGCCATCAGTCAATCATTGATGCAATATCACGCCCAGCCGAAAGCAAACCCTGGTATGAATATCGTCCTATTTTTGTGAATCGTTCCCGCGTCCGCGGTGGTGTCGTATTTTGGGAGGAAAATGCAGAGATAATAAAAAAAGTTTCCGAACACTACCAGGTCAAACCGGAAATCATCGTCGCGATCGTCGGAGTTGAAACCCGTTATGGACGACATAAGGGGAATTATCCAATCCTGGATTCATTATCAACCTTGGCGTTCGCTTACCCACCTCGGGCAAAATTTTTCCGTAGTGAGCTTAAACACTATTTGCTCATGGCAAAAGAAGAAGGTTTTGATCCACTTGAGCTAAAAGGATCTTATGCCGGCGCAATGGGAATGCCTCAATTTATATCCAGCAGCTTTCGTCGCTATGCTGTCGATTTTGACAAAAGCGGAAAACGTGATCTTTGGGATAACACAGCAGATGCGTTGGGTAGTGTTGGTAACTATTTCAAACGTCATGGCTGGACGGCCGGGCAACCTATCGCACATAAGGTCGAAGTGAACGGTATAAAATATAAAGAATTATTAACTAAATCGCTAAAGCCGAAATACAGCCAAGATGAGCTGATGCTTGCAGGTATAACCTTACCCGGTGAGATTCCGACCAATCTCAAAGGCAACCTGATTGAACTCGACAGCGGCGATGGACCCGAATATTGGGTCATTTGGGATAACTTTTATGTCATAAGTCGCTATAATCATAGTGCGCTCTACTCTATGGCTGTATTCCAGTTGAGTCAGGAGATATTAAAGTCACGCTAACATTAAGGTCGTTGTTTATGCAGAAGTACGATCACAGGTTGTTTCGAAACGCATCAATTTTGTTACTTTGTAGCGCAATCAGCGCCTGTACATTTGGTTCAAAACGCGATGCTGCGCCAAAACGACACGTCAATGTCGCTAATATCCCTGATGCCGTCCCCCGCATCGAACCCAAAAGTAAGGGTGGCAATCCGAAATCCTATAAAGTCTTTGGCAAAACCTACACAGTCATGAACAGCGCAGAGGGCTATGTTGAACGTGGCATAGCGTCCTGGTATGGCACCGCCTTTCATGGCAACAAGACCTCGAATGGGGAAACCTACAGCATGTACCAGATGACGGCGGCACACAAATCGCTCCCCATCCCAACCTATGTCCAGGTAAGAAATTTAAAAAATGGTAAATCCATCGTCGTACGCGTAAACGATCGAGGCCCATTCCACCACAATCGCATCATTGATCTATCTTATGTTGCCGCTAAGAAACTGGGGATTGCCGGCAGCGGCACGGGGCTGGTTGAGGTACGCAGCATCAATCCTCGTAGCTGGAATCAGGATCAACAGGCAAAGGCAATACGGGTTAGCAATAATAAAGCACGCGCAAGTTTTGACAGCTTGTTCATACAGGCTGGCGCCTTTGCCAGCCAGCATAATGCCAGCCAATTACAAAAACAGCTGCATTCATTATTTCCAAATAAGTCAATTCAATTAGCCAAAAATGACCAGGATCAACTGTTTCGCGTTCGTATTGGCCCGATCAAATCAGTAGAAGAAGCCGATCGTATCGCGCAAACGATTAGTGACAATGGACACCCCACTCCACACGTAATTATTGAATAATTTCCTTCCCGAACAGACAGTTTTCATAGCCATAAAAGCCGATATTTAGTCCGTTTTCAAAGCAACAAATTATGTGCCTAGTGCATGCTAAATCGCCTCAGGCGCGTTACAATACGCCTAATTATTGCTATGTGAGGTCGTTATGTTGTTGAATAAAAAGCGCTTTTTAGTATTTTGTCTAAGCCTGATGAGCATTGTATCTGTGGCTGACGCCAGCTTGATCCCGACTGCGCCGACCATTAACGCAAAGGCCTATGCCTTAATTGATCACCACAGCGGCCACCTATTAGCAGAAAATAATATAACGGAACATATCGAGCCGGCCAGCCTGACCAAAATGATGACCGCTTATGTCGTTATGCAGGAGATTGAGAATGGTGGCATTAAATTAGAAGACGAAACGGTAATTAGTGAAAAGGCCTGGCGCATGAAAGGCTCGCGTATGTTTATCAAGGTCGATACGAAAGTCAGCGTCAAAGAGTTACTGCTTGGAATGATTATTCAATCTGGCAATGATGCCAGTGTCGCCCTGGCCGAACATACCGCAGGCAGTGAAGATAGTTTTGCGACCTTAATGAACAAATATGCTGAAAAGCTTGGTATGAAAAATTCTCATTTCGTTAATAGCACGGGCTGGCCAGCAAAAGAACATTACACAACGGTAGAAGATCTTGCGATTCTTTCGCGCGCATTAATTAGTGATTTTCCTGAACACTACGCCTTATATAAAACAAAAAATTATACTTATAACAACATTCCCCAGTTCAATCGCAACCGTTTATTGTGGGTAGACGAACGCGTCGATGGCATTAAGACTGGCCATACTGAAAGCGCTGGCTACTGCCTAATCTCATCTGCACTAAAAAATGACATGCGACTGATTGCGATTGTGGTCGGAACCAAATCTGAACGCGCTCGCGAAACGGCCAGTCGTAAACTATTAAATTACGGTTTCCGTTTTTTTGAAACCTTTAAGCTGCATGCGGCTAATGCCCCATTAACAGACATGCGTATCTGGAAAGGTGAAAAAGAAAGTGTCCCGCTGGGCTTAACCAAAAGTTTATTTATTACGACTCCTCGTGGTAAACGCAATAAAATCAAAGCTCATATGAACGTCGATGCGACAATCGTAGCGCCCATTACCAAAGGCCAGGCTTATGGCAAAGTCGAAGTAAAATTAGGAGATGACTTAATTGCTGAACGTTCGCTCGTAGCACTTGAAGACGTGAATGAAGGCGGATTCTGGCGACGTACCGTAGATAACATAAAGTTGTTATTCCAGTAAACTATTGCCATGTCTGATTCTATCGTCTATTTAAACGGCGCATTCATGCCGATTGATGAAGCCAGAGTACCGGTTTTAGACCGTGGTTTTATATTTGGTGATGGCGTCTATGAAGTCATTCCTGTTTATGGAAAACGTTTATTTCGTCTCGATGAACACCTGGATCGTTTAGCGAACAGTTTAGACGCAACCCGAATCCCAAATCCCTATCCTGAATCAGAGTGGAAGAAAAATCTCAGCCAGATTGTAATGAAGCATCAATTCGAGGATCAATCCGTTTACGTTCAGGTTACCCGTGGTGTCGCTAAACGCGATCATGCCTTCCCTGAGACCATAACACCTACGGTGTTCATGATGTCAAACCCATTACAGGTTATTGATATTGATACCTTTAACAAGGGTGTCAGTGCGATCACACTTGATGATATTCGCTGGCAATACTGCAATATCAAGGCAATAACACTGCTACCGAATATCCTACTAAAACAAACTGCCGTCGACGAAGGCGCTCAAGAAGCGATTCTGGTACGTGATGGGGAAGTCACTGAGGGCTCGGCCAGCAATATTTTCATTGTCATCGATGGTGTCATCAAAACACCCCCGAAAAGTAGCCGATTATTACCTGGCATTACTCGAGATTTGATCGTTGAATTAGCCGCAAACAACCATATCAACTGTGTTGAATCAAATTTCTCACGGACTGAGTTATCGGCCGCCGATGAGGTTTGGTTAACCAGTTCGACAAAAGAGGTTTTACCCATCGTCAAGCTCAACGATGAAATCATTGGCGATGGAAAACCAGGCCCCATTAGCCGAAAAATGTATGAAATATTCCAGGTATATAAAGCTCAATTAAGACAAAATGAAGACTAAGCCATATATGAAAGATCCTGAACAAGAAACACTGTTTGAGTTCCCATGCCAATTTCCAATTAAAGTTATGGGCAAAGCGATAGATGAATTTGAGCAGGAAGTCATCGAGATCATGCAACGTCATATAGTCGAGTTTGAAGAAACCTCGATTAAGCGCCGTGATAGTGCAAAAAATAACTACGCCGCATTAACGATCACGATCACCGCAACCAGTCGCAAACAGCTCGATGCAATCTATATGGATCTAACCGCATCTGAGTTAGTCATCATGGCCATATAAGTTTTTATTTTCATT
>CAMYMO010000352.1 GCA_947259425.1 uncultured Ectothiorhodospiraceae bacterium
TCAACATCCAGGCGTCGAATCTCTTTCATACAATCCCGAATCGCGCCTACCCCGGGTAACACCACCCGATCAGCCTGTTCAATCTTATTTCGCTCATGGGTCACCACGACCTCAACGCCAAGATCGGCTACGCGTTCCAATGCCTTGGCGACCGAGTGAAGATTCCCCATTCCATAATCGATTACTGCAACGCTAGTCATAATTTATTCAAAATTAAGTGTAAAAGGATGGTCGTTACAGACTGCCTTTGGTTGAGGGTGTTATGCCCGCCATGCGCGAATCGGCCTCAATCGCCATACGCACCGCACGACCAAAGGCCTTAAAGATAGTCTCGGCGATATGATGCGCATTGTGACCACGAATATTGTCAATGTGCAGCGTCGCCAGGGCATGATTGATAAACCCTTGAAAAAACTCATGAATTAGGTCAACGTCAAAATCCCCGATCCGTGCACGCGCATATTGTGCATGGTACTCCAGGCCTGGGCGACCCGAAAAATCGATGACCACACGTGACAGCGCCTCATCTAATGGTACATAAGCATGACCATAGCGGCGGATGCCTTTTTTATCACCCATTGCTTTAGCGAAAGCTTGACCAATCACAATGCCAATATCTTCAACCGTGTGGTGGGCATCGATATGTAAGTCACCCTTGGCCTTGAGCTTGATGTCAATCAGGCCGTGGCGGGCGATTTGATCCAACATATGCTCCAAAAAGGGCACTCCAGTATCAAATTCGCCTTTACCGGTACCATCCAGATTGATTTCGACCTGAATTTGGGTCTCCAGGGTGTCGCGTTGCACCTTGGCACTGCGCGCAGTCATATCTACTCCTAAGTTTCTCTTTTTATTGAATTATCCTGTATGTACGTGATTATAACAACGATCTGGGCTAGACACTTCCTCAAAACAGGATTATTGTCATCTATATAGATGGGGGAACGCGTTGTCATGAGCAGTCAGGTTGTCAATCTCAGAAAAATTCACAATGTCTGTGAACAGTGTGGTATTTATCGCTTATGCCTGCCAATGGGCCTCACTAGTCGCGATATCGATCAGCTCGACGATATTATCAAGCGAAGCCGCCCGTTAAAAAAGGGTGAACATGTCTATCGTGCGGGTGAAGATTTTGGGGCGATTTACGCCTTGCGCTCCGGATCGGTAAAATCCTATATTCTCAATGAGCGTGGTGAGGAACATGTTATCGGCTTCAAAATGCCTGGCGATCTGGTTGGGCTCAACGGAATCAATGGTAACCTTTATCAGAATTCGGCGGTCGCATTGGAAACCAGCAGCGTCTGTGAAATACCATTTACCCAACTCGAAGAACTTGGCAAAGAGATCCAGGGTCTATCACATCATTTAATCGAAATTATGAGTAAAGAGATCCAGGAAGAACATCATAAGATGGCGATGTGTTCCAAAATGCCGGCCGATGCTCGTCTGGCCAGTGTCATTCAAACCATGTCAAAACGATTTGAGGAAAGAGGTTTTTCAGCCGCTGAGTTTCATTTAAGTATGTCGCGAAATGATATTGCCAATATGCTTGGTCTTGCCGTTGAAACCGTAAGTCGTTTGTTCACTCAATTCCAGGAGCAGGGTATTTTAAGCGTCGACCGAAAGCATATTCGAATCATCGATGCTAAAAAGCTTGCCGGATTAATCCGTATGGATTAATGCTAGTCATCAACAGTTGGGCAAGGCCGTTGAAAAAAACAGGTCAGTAAACACGAACTGGATGTTAATAGCCAAAATAAAAAGAAGCCGATAGTATAACCACCCAATCGTGATATTTCTCCATAGCCGCTAACAGCAACGATCAATCTTGGATCAAACGCGGTAAAAAACAATATGGTTGCGACACCTGCGGTTAAGAATGATGGCCAAAAAATTGAAATCATACGTTGCGTACTAAAGGGAAATTTTGTTGCCGGCATTATATTTCCTCCTTGTAAATTGATAGTTAATTCATATCAACAGTAACTTGATCATCTTAAGGTTTAGGTTGAACTATTTGCTTCCCGTGCATAGGAAAATGAATCCGTTGACTAATTTGCCACTCCCCATCGACTGGCTCAATAAATAATTTCCACCAGCCATCCTGGATCGTATCGACTTGTAGAATAAAATTAGATTGATGCCCCCTGTTCAGCAATAAATTTTTATCTTTCTTTGCCTGTGTCGAGTGAACAAGGCGAAGCTTTATCACACTGTTTTGCTGCGCAATCTCCGCGGGTAATTGTACTATCAACTGATGTGAATCAGCGTCGTAATCTAACACTGCGGATATACCCAGTTGTCGTGCGACATCCTGTTGAGTTAATACCTGGTTAATCGCTAACCCCGCTTTATAATAATTATCAACAACCAGACTGTCGTCATACTTGACTGCGATGATAACGGTCGCAATTCCAGCGACGACCGCCGTCGCCGGTAGGGATATAATGAACCATGGCCAAAACTGCCGATACCAAGGCAATGTGTCTTCGTCTGAATTTTCCGCTTTCATAATTGCTGCATCCATCATTTTGGTTTTGGTCCTAAAAATACTGCCTTAGCAGTGGCCTTTAATTCAGGTTTATTAATAGCAACAATCGAAAATTCAATTTTTTCACTCATTGCTTTTATATTGACCGGGTCGACTTGAATTCGCGCAGAAACATTTGCGCTTAAATTTGCCGTCACCTTAACCTGCTCTTCACGTAAAATAAATTTAGACTCAAAGGGTGCAGTCATCGTAATTTTATAAGTATGATCCTGTAGATCTTTATTGGCAATTTTAAGCGTATAAATATTCTCAACATAACCAAGCGGTGTAGTTCGATACAATGCATTTCGATCGCGCACAACATCCAACTCTAAAGGGATTCGCGTTGCCATGCTATATAAAAGACCGGCGCACAGCACAACCAGAATGACAAAGTAGAGCACGACTCGAGGTCTAAATATTTTTGTTTTAACCTTATCTAGCGCATTCAAGGTTGTGTACTTCACTAAATTTCGTGGATAACCCATCTTATCCATCACTTCATTGCACACATCAACACAAGCAGCACAACCGATACATTGGTACTGTAGACCTTTGCGGATATCGATGCCAGTCGGACACACCTGAACGCACAACGTACAATCCACGCATTCACCCAGGCCTTCTGACTTAGGATCAACACCTTTTTTACGCGAGCCGCGCGGCTCGCCACGTTCCGGGTCGTAAGAGATAACCAAGGTGTCATTATCGAACATCGCACTCTGGAATCTGGCATAGGGACACATGTAGATACAAACTTGCTCGCGCATCCAACCGGCATTGCCATACGTTGCAAAACTGTAAAAGATGATCCAGAACCATTCCCATGGCCCAAGACTTAAATTCCAAAGCGATGCGGCAAGCTGATCAACCGGCGTAAAATAGGCGACAAAGGTAAAACCTGTCCACGCTGAAAAACTGATCCAAAGAAAATGTTTAAGTACTTTACGGCCTAATTTATAACGAGTCAGAGGTGAATTATCTAATTTGATTTGTTTGTTGCGACTGCCTTCGACTTTACGCTCAATCCATAAAAAGACTTCTGTCCAGACAGTCTGCGGACAGGCATAACCACACCACACTCGCCCCGCCAGGGCAGTAAAGAAGAATAGGGCAACGCCGGCAATAATTAACAGCACGGCGAGATAGAAAAAATCCTGCGGCCAGAACGTCCAGTCAAAAATGTAGAAACGTCGATTAGGCAGGTCGAATAATACCGCCTGCTTACCATTCCAATACATCCATGGTACAAAATAATACAGGCCTAATAAAACCGTAACACCGATAACCCGTAAGCTGGCAAACAACCCGTGGACTTCGCGGGGATAGACCTTTTTATGCTTGGCGTAAAAGCCGCTATCCTGATCGTCTTGCGATACCGACTTATCCATTTTCATCCACCCAAACTAAGACCGGGATTTACTGACTTAAGCTATAAATGTAGGCGGCTAATAGATGGGCTTTTTCGTCACTCAGGATATCGCGATGTGCAGGCATTTTGCCATTGCGACCTTTTTGGATGGATTCTTTGATTACAGCCGGCGTCCCACCATACAACCAAATATTGTCCGTTAAATCAGGCGCACCCAGGGCCTGGTTACCTTTACCATCCGTGCCATGGCAGGCGACACACATAGCATCAAATTGAGTTTTACCTTGCGCAACTTTGGCACTATCGACTTCACGCCCACTCAAACTCATCACATAGGCCGTTATGGATTCAAGCTCTTGCGCATTCATCCCCGCACCCATTGGTGGCATCACACCGTTGCGACCATCTAATATCGATGTCTTGATTGTTTCAGGTGCACCGCCATACAACCAGGCTTTATCGGTTAGATTTGGGTAGCCGGCTAACCCACCCGCATCCGAACCATGACAGGTTGCACAATTGTTTAAAAACAGACGATGCCCTGAATCCATTGCCTGTGCATCATTCGTCAAATCGGTGAATGACTTTGCTGCGTAGGCCTTAAATATAACACCATAACTTTTATCCGCTTCATCCATTTCCGCCTTATATTGACCCGTTTGCGTCCAGCCAAAGATTCCAGCGTAATTGCCCGCCGTGGGATAAAGCACCATGTAAATCAAGGCAAAAACAATCGTCAGATAGAACAACCACAGCCACCAACGTGGCAGGGGATTGTTATATTCCTGTAAGTTTCCGTCCCAGGTATGACCGGTGACATTACCCTGGCTGGCTTCATCTTTGCGTTTTTTAGAGGTCCAACGTATCAACCAGAAACAGCCAAGGATATTGACAAGAGTGATGACTATGACATAAATACTCCACGCGTTACTCATGTTCGCCTCTTTGATATTGATTAAATTGTTTTGGCTGTTCAGGTTCATTTAAAGGCAGGTTCTCCGCCTCTGAGAAATCCTTTTTACGTCTACGACTATAGGCCCAAACAACGATACCGATAAAGACCACAATCCATAGCAGGGTCACGAATGATTGAAGTGTATGTATGTCCATCTTGATCTCTTAACTTTATTTTCTTTGAGTCTTAATCGCCGTACCCAAAACTTGTAAGTATGCGACTAATGCATCCATTTCCGTTTTACCACTGACATCTGCCTTGGCGTTATTAATGTCCGCATCTTTATAAGGCACACCTAACAACTTCATCGCCGATAATTTTTTCGGTGTTTGCTCCGCATCGATCAGGTTGTGTTCCAGCCAGGGAAAGGACGGCATGTTCGACTCGGGCACCACCGTTCGTGGATTGATTAAATGCGCGACATGCCACTCATCGGAGTACAAGCCACCCACCCGGGCTAAGTCCGGTCCGGTACGTTTTGATCCCCATTGAAAGGGATGATCATAAACAAACTCACCGGCGACGGAGTAATGACCATAACGTTCGGTTTCTGCACGGAACGGTCGAATCATTTGTGAGTGACAGGTGTAACAGCCCTCACGGATATAGACATCCCGACCTTCCAGTTGAAGTGCCGTGTAAGGTTGCAAACCTTTAACCGGCTCAGTGGTATCTTTTAGAAAAAACAAAGGTACGATCTCGACCAGGCCACCAAAACTGATCGCGATGATGATCAGGATCGCCATTAGGCCTACATTTGTTTCTACTTTTTCATGCGACATAAAATGATTCCTCTAATCACTTAAGCTTGGGCAGGTTCAGCTGAAGCTTGCTTGGCCGGTGCAGGCCCCATAATCGTCATATAGACATTCCAGGCCATGATTAACATCCCGATCAGGTATAACACCCCGCCCAGGAAGCGAACGACATAATAGGGATAACTTGCTTCAAGCGATTGCACAAAACTATAAGCCAGGGTGCCATCGGCGTTCACTTCACGCCACATCAAACCTTGCATCACACCGGCAATCCACATTGAGGCAATATAAAAAACGATACCAATCGTCGCGATCCATAAATGCACATCGATCATTTTTGTCGAATACATTTTTTCTCGATCAAACAATTTCGGAATCAGAAAGTAAATACAACCCATGGTAATGAAACCTACCCAGCCTAAAGCACCCGAATGTACGTGACCGATGGTCCAGTCGGTGTAATGAGACAAGGCATTCACGGTTTTAATTGACATCATCGGACCTTCAAAGGTCGACATACCGTAAAACGATAAGGATACGATCATAAATTTCAAAATTGGGTCACTACGCAACTTGTGCCAGGCGCCGGACAAGGTCATCACCCCGTTGATCATGCCACCCCAGCTCGGTGCCAATAAAATCAATGAAAAAATCATTCCGAGCGATTGTCCCCAATCTGGTAGCGCGGTGTATTGCAGGTGATGGGGTCCGGCCCACATGTATAAAGAGATCAAAGACCAGAAATGAACTACCGATAAGCGGTACGAATAGATAGGGCGATTAGCTTGCTTGGGCACAAAGTAGTACATCATGCCGAGGAAACCAGCGGTCAGGAAAAAACCAACGGCGTTATGGCCGTACCACCATTGCACCATCGCATCGATGGTACCGGGATAAGCGGAATACGATTTCCAAAGCGAAATCGGTACCGCCGCACTGTTCACCACGTGTAATACCGCAACGGTTAAAATAAAGGCACCAAAGAACCAATTGGCGACATAGATATGTTTTACCTGCCGCTTAATAATGGTGCCGAAAAACACAATCGCATAAGAGACCCACACCAGGGTTATCAAAATATCGATTGGCCATTCCAGTTCGGCATATTCTTTACCCGAGGTGATACCTAAAGGTAAGGTTATCGCCGCCGCCAAAATGACCAGGGTCCAGCCCCAGAAGGTGAAGGCGGCCAACTTCTCCGCAAATAATCTTACCTGGCAGGTTCGTTGTACCACGTAATAGGACGTCGCAAATAAGGCTGAACCACCAAAGGCAAAAATCACCGCATTCGTATGTAAAGGTCGTAATCGGCTGTAGGTTAACCAGGGTAGGTCGAAACTTAACTGTGGCCAGACTAATTGTGCGGCGATCACCACACCAACTAATATACCGACGACTCCCCAAACGACCGTCATTACCGCAAATTGCCTGACTACTTTATAATTATAGGTCTGCGCGTTAGAACTTTGTTCTGCCTGCATAAAGCCGCCTCACTAGCTAAACATGATATATCGTAACTTTAGCCTATGAGTACAAAAAGTATTGCTGATCTGGATCAAACAATGATCAAGTTATCATCCAGAACTTTATTTTAAAGCATCGCCTGATCGTGCCGAGACAAAAAGTATAAATTGGATTGATAATTGTTTATGAAAAAATCCCTTCAACACTGGCTGCGTCGCCGAAAAATTAAACGCTTAAAACGTAAATCGTCTAAAACCTGGCGATATATCCGCTGGCTATGGCGGATTGGATTATTACTGGTCGTTGTAGATATCTTTTATGTGATGCTGATCTGGCCAGACTGGGATGAATTTAAATCCGGTGCGATCCCTAAATCGCGCTTCATTCGTGATTACGAAACCCAGATGAAAGAACAACTGTTTCATCCGGGTCTCAACTGGCAACCGGTTTCTTTTAAATGGATGCCTCATCATTTACGTCGTGCCGTGATTGCAGCTGAAGATGCACGTTTCTATCATCACAATGGCTTTGACATTATTGCCTTCAAAGAAGCCATGGATACCAATCTGGAATTAATGCGCTTTAAATACGGTGCCAGTACCATCTCGCAACAAACGATCAAAAACCTGTTTTTTACCAGCTCCCGTAATCCCCTGCGTAAGTGGCATGAATTACTGCTGACCTTGGGGATGGAATGGAATTTGGAAAAAAATCGTATCTTAGCGACCTATTTGAATATTGCTGAGTTTGGCGAAGGTATTTATGGCGTTCATGCAGCCGCGAAACACTACTATGGTGTCCCGGTATACTCGTTAACGGAGCGACAGTCTGCCGAAATCGCAGCGACACTGCCCAGCCCAATTAAACATAACCCGGCAACCCGCACAAAACGTTTCGTCAAACGCTCGCACCGCATCTACCGCTGGATGCAGGCCAGAAAGATAAATTCCAGAAGGGTAAATTCCAGAAAACTTAACAAGCAATGAAGGTAAAAATATAAACTACCCGGGTTTATTCCGGCTTCCAGATACCAACCGCGGGATCATCGGTCGCCACACTTTTACCCGCCGGTAAATCAGGCGCAGCAGTTGGCGCATTTGCCGCTTGCGGTTTCTCAGAATCAGCGCGATCGTCACAGACATGTTTCATAAACGCACTGAGTTGTTGTAATAGTTCATCGCGCTCGCTAACCGGCCCAGGATAATCTGCTGTTAAATACCCGGCAACCGCCACTAGGTACTGGATGTTTACCATCATATCTTCTTGTGCCGCTGAATCATGCTCGACAATTCGTTTTAGTAGATCTGATATTAATTCTTGTGAAAGACTGATATTGCCTGACATTGATGTGCCCCCGATGAAATTTTGGCTATTTTAACGATAACGCAGCCGCTAAACCACCCATGAAGCTGATGGTTATTCAATAGTTAAGAGAGTCCGAAACTGGATTTGACCCATTTAGGTCGCGTTTTGAATCGAGGATGAAATGGATTCTAAATTTTCGCTAATGGAATTGAGCCCATCAAGCGTTTCAATGGTGAGCTCACAGACATCATCAATCACTTCAACTTTGGTTTGCAGCTCTTGCGTCAGTGCGACCTGTTGATCAGCATTTTCAGAAATCGTTGAATTCATTGTCCGAATGCTTTCGACCGCAGTGGTAATTTCAGCTAATGATTGGCTAGCATGGTTCAACTGCTCCGCGGCATTATGTGCGATCTCCTGGCCACCATCCATTGAGCTGACGGCCGTTTGCGCGGCTTGTTGTAATTTTTGGATCATATTTTCAATTTCTTGCGTTGATTCATGGGTGCGACTGGCTAATGAGCGCACCTCATCGGCAACGACCGCGAAACCACGTCCCTGCTCACCCGCGCGCGCCGCCTCAATCGCCGCGTTCAGTGCAAGCAAATTGGTCTGTTCGGCAATACCTTTAATCACATCCAGGATCGCACCAATGCTGACACTATCATTAGCCAATTCCTGGATCACCGTTGAAGACTGATCAACCTGGGTTGCCAGCCCATTAATCGCCTGGGTGGCCTCATCTAAGATTGAGACACTTTGTTTTGCACTTGAATCCGCGGCCGTTGCTGCCTCAGTGGCATCATGAGCATTTTTTGAAACCGATTCAGAGGTCGATATCATGCATTGCAGGGCCTGGTTTAATTCTATTGCTTCCGACTTTTGGTGATTAACGCCTTGATTGGTTAAAGCGACGGAATTCGACATGCTGTTTGCTGTTTCACTTACGTTATTGGCAAAATCGAGCATATGCTCATCGATTTCATTAGATGGATTGGTAATGCTCTCAACCACAGCCGCCATCAGCTCAGCTTCACTGGCCTTCTCGGCAAGCTCACCCAGGGCCTCGTAATAGTCATTTAACTGTATTTTTTGTTTTTTCCAGTGTGCCGTGGCCCAAAAACTAACCACCAACATGCAGGCTAAGCCAATCGCCACTGCGAGATGAAAATGGTAGGGCGTCCACGCTGAT
>CAMYMO010000353.1 GCA_947259425.1 uncultured Ectothiorhodospiraceae bacterium
TGCAAAAATTAATACAACCAGCAAGCCGGTAAGGTTGCCGCTACCCGCCTGGATCACAACCCTGGCGGCATCTCCACCTGCCAATGTCGCCCCTACGCCGAAAATAAACCCGCCAAAAAGAACACCGAGCCAGTCAAGTCGGCTATTTCGGTAACTGGCTTGACTAATATCGACGACCTGTAATATTTCCAGTAATTGTGTACCGGTAATGGCAACGAGTAAGGTGATGGTAAATGCCAGGGCATAACGATAATCACGAATCAGCGAGACATTTGAAACCGCGGCGACCAGACAAAATCGATAGTGTTTTGCAATCAGTCCAAAGATACCGCCAAGCGTAAGTCCGCTCACAATTAACCAATTCGTCGGATCTTCAAACATGATCAATTCCTCTGTTTATCATTATATTAACCAGCTAATTTGCTTTAGTGTTATATCAAATGCATCCGCATTGTCATAGCATTAAATTGGAGTTTATAGTTTGACGCGTTGGTATTTCTTTAGCAGTGCCCTAGGGTAATAGGTGCCGCGCCAGATAATGCCATCTCGTAATAAACATAATAAACAGGCACGCGTAAAAGTGTAACCAATAATTAAAAAACCAAGCGGTGATAGTAACCAGATTGATATATTTTCCTGTTTGTTCTTGCCAATGTAGGTGCTGACCAAACTGGTGGTGATAAAAACACTGATACCGAATAGATAATAGGGTGGGTTGATTGAGACTAAACTTAAAAATGGCGCAAGCAGGATTGCGGCAAACAAGATTGGACTGATAATTAATTTACTACGTGAAAAATGTGTTCCCGGTGCCATAATATTTTTATCAAGGCCACGGATCATATCAGGTATATTTTTATACCATTCGACTTGAAGATCATAAAATGCTGTTGCGAATCCAATGCGAAAACCATTTTGTTTTAGCATTATGCCGATACCATAGTCATCACCGACTTCCATACGTAACCATTCAAATCCAGGAGTTTGCTTAAAGGCGTCATGGCGAACCAGGTTAAATGCGCCTATGCCAATCGCAGCATTACTTTTAGGATTTTCGATTTGTTCAACTTTTGCAGATGATAAAAATAAGAATGCGAAGGCTTTCATTGTTGCTTGGAGTAATATTCCGGGAAGCGGTACGCTCGGCATGAGGGCAAGGTGATCGTAGTTTTTCTCAATTGAATAAGCGATTGCCCGTTGCCACAGGGTTTTGTGATGATGCACATCCGCATCGGTAAATAAAAGCCAGTCTCCAGTGGCTTGTGCTACACCTTGATTAAGCGCATTTACTTTACCTAACCAGAGTTCAGGTAAGTGATCGATATGCACGGTTTTTATTTGTTGATGTTGTTCGGCAAAGTGATTAATGATTTCACCGGTCTTATCCGCTGAACGATCATTGATGACAATAATTTCAAACTCAGGGTAGTCTTGTTCGATTAAGCTTTGCAAACCGGACTCGATGGTTTCTTGCTCGTCCTTAGCGGTAACGATTATGCTTAGTTTCGGGAGTTTTCCCGGTTCGGCTTTGATTTGTTTAGGGATTTGTTTAGGAATAAAAGGAAGCGTGCGTGTCATTCTGGCGGCGTTGATATAAAAGCCGCACCAAATGAACGAGCAGATCGAAAAGTAAATCCAGGCCGAGATTTCCATATACAGTGGTATAGCTAAAAAAGGAGCAAGAAGCTCCTTTTTTTAATGATTTTAGCACGAGAAAATTTTTGGCAGCTATATAAATGGTTTGGGCGGCCGGGATTTAAATGAAGTGTTTAGGCCGATTTTGCCATGCCAACGGGTTGACCCGCACTTGCCCAGGCAAACATACCACCGCGTAGATTATGCACATCGTTAAAACCATTATTTTGCATAAACGCACAGGCTTGAGCAGAGCGTGCTCCACTACGGCAAATTAAAACAAAGGTTTTCTCTCTATCCAGTTCATTGAGGCGAACCGGCAAGCTGGCCAAAGGCATCGGTACGGCATCCGGGATTGTGCCAGCGTTTATTTCGTTAATTTCACGCACGTCGATAATCGAGAATTGATTGTCCTTTTCAGTAACCCAATCAGCAAGCTCAGCGGCTTCAATTTCGTTGACATTAAAATACATAACATATCCTTTCGTTGAAGATTCAAATATTATCATATTCTAATTAGTGTTTCATAAGATTCTGGTAACTAATTCACAAATTGTTGCAGATCAAATTTTGCCTAAAGGACTGAAAACGTTATGTATACTGGGGTTAAGGGCGATGACCTTGATAGAGAATGCGGTATTTCCGCGCTGATAAAAAATGGCCGTTGTGATGGAGAATTTCATCGATTTATTGGTCAAACATAGAAAGCGCTTATTAGTTGAGGGTGTTTTCTGGTCAAACCTTCAGGCTATACTAAGATTCGTTTGTTATAAGCATACGCTTTAGAGTATTGATCAGTTAAGCATAATGCGGAGAAATAAATGCAGCACTTAAAAAAACTTTACCTACTTTTATTTATTGTCGTGATACCTTTTTCGACTGTGCAGGCAGCTGAAGATAGCGCTAAAAAATCGCAAGCACAGAAAGGAAAGTTTTTGGGTGTAATGACGACGGAGTATCCTGCCTGGTTTAAAGAAAGCTTTTTAGATTTTAATGAGGATGTCGCTGAGGCTAAAGCGGCGGGTAAACGATTGATGGTTTTATTCCATCAAGATGGTTGCCCCTACTGTAATGCTATTGTTGAACAGAATCTGGCGCAGAAAGATATTGAGACATTGGTAAAGAAAAATTTTGATGTGGTTGCCTTGAATATGTGGGGTAGCCGTGAAATTGCGACGATTAGCGGCAAGACTTATACCGAGAAAACCTTTGCGGCAGCTTTGAAAGTTCAGTTTACGCCGACAATCTTATTCTTTAATGAAAGTGGTAAGATGATCTTACGCTTAAACGGATATTTACCCCCTCGACGGTTTAAAGTTGCACTCGATTATATTGCCGATAAACAAGAATCAAAAATAAGTTACCGTGAATATGTCGCCAAACACTTGCCGAAAGGCAGTGCAGTGGGAACAGGTAAGTTACAAAAAGAAGATTTTTTTGTTAGCGGCAGCGTAGATTTAACTAAAAAAACAAATAAACCGGTTGCCATCTTTTTCGAACAAAAAGATTGTCCAAGCTGCGATACGTTACATCAGAAAATCCTGATTGATAAAGGAATTCGCGAAACACTTAATGACTTTACCGTAATTCAACTGGATATGTGGTCGGATACTAAATTGGTAAATTTTGCGGGCAAAAAAATCTCTAGTCGGGAATTCGCCAAATCGCTCGATGTAAAGTATGCACCCTCTATCCTGGTATTTAACCGGCAAGGTGAAGAAGTGATTCGTTCAGAGGCCTTTTTTAAGACTTTTCATACGCATGGTATTTTAACTTACGTACTATCGGATGCCTATAAAGAGCAACCAAGCTTTCAGCGTTATTTGTCCGATCGTGCTCATGATATCCAGGCAACCGGTAAAGATGTCGACATCTGGCGTATGGAAAATTAAAATAAACACAATAATACTTCTTTAAGTCTTACCGGAAATTTTATGAGCCACCCAAATTTAAAATTAATTAGTTTTACGTTGTGCCCGTATGTACAGCGGGCACGAATCATCCTGTTAGAAAAAAAACTCGAACACGAAGTCGAGTTTATTGATCTGGATATGCCACCCGATTGGTTTTTTGATGTCTCACCATTAGAAAGGGTACCGGTTTTGTTAGTCGATGAGGAAGCGGTGTTTGAATCCATGGTGATCTGTGAATTTATCGATGAAATATCGCCACCAAGCTTGTATCCAAATAATCCATTGTTAAAAGCCCAATACCGAGCCTGGATCGCTTTAGGTGATAGTGTGCTTTCAACGCTTTATGATTTAATGTTTGCCAGCGAAGAAAGTCGTTTTAAGCAGGCTAAAGGCAGCATAATCGATCGACTGGATGTCATTGAAGAGGAGCTTGATGCAAGTCCCTTTTATGCCGGTGAAAAATTTGGCATGGTAGATGTGGCTTATGCGCCGTTGTTTCGTTATTTAATCGGAATCTCGTCAGCATTTGATATTAACTTTTTTGCTGATGTTCCCAATGTCCATGCCTGGGCGCAGGCCTGTTTAGATTATCCTGCGGTTAAGGATGCAGTCATTGATACCTATCAAACCGAGTTTTTAGCTTTTCTTGATCGTCCTGATACGATTTTGTCTACACTCAAAAAGTAAAATTAATCAGCAAGTTAAATCATTTGTGAGCCTGATCACGCTGGTATGTTAGTGGTCAAATTACTTGAGCCTGATCACAATTACATTGACTAAGGCTTATCCTCATCGGACTACGGCCGTCAAACTGCATATCCATTACGGAGATGCTAGAAATGAAAAATCATAAAATAAAATCATTATTCGCTGCAATATTAATTAGTTCGCTCAGCGTACAAATCTCAGCGGCCACCGTACCAGTGATTGCTGAAATCCAGGTGGTTGGTTTATTCAAGAATGCAGCCGTTTTAAAAATTAATAACGAGCGTAAATTAATTCGTGCTGGCGATAGCAGTACTGGAATTCATCTTTATGAAGCAAATAGCCAACACGCCAGGGTTGAGATCGATGGCAAATGTTTGGTGCTATCTATGGCCGAAGATATGCCAATACAAACTGGATTACCCAGTGCCAGTAATATACAGGCACACCTGCTATCGAATGGCGGTACGTACAACGTTACCGGCAGCATTAACAACAGGGTGACCGATTTTGTTGTTGATACCGGTGCAACCTATTTAACCATTAGTGCGGCCTATGCAAAACGCTTAGGGATTAACTTTACACATGCACAAAAGCTGATGATGGACACTGCCAATGGTAAGGCCACTGCCCACATCGTCACGGTTAATAGCGTGCGGATTGGTGGAATTGAAATTAATAACGTGAAGACAGCGGTAATGCATGATCTGTCTTCTAGTAAAGTATTACTGGGAATGTCGTTCTTAAGTAAAGTCGAAATGACGCAAAAGAACGGGGTTATGATTTTGAAAAAACGCAGTTAAACGGTCTCTAGCATAGCCTTAATAAAGGCTTCTTTGGCGGTCATCCTCTGACCGCCTTTTTTTATGCCTGGTATTTTTATTATTGCTGTTTATCGAGCGCTTCAAGTTGTTTGTTTTGATTTTCGAGTGCCTTATTCAATTCATCGGTTGCTCGTTTAGCTTCATCCATGGCTTGTTGGTTTTTAATCAGTAAGTTGTTATCTGCAGCAGGTATGTTACCTGAGTTTTTATAATAAATAATAATCGCGGTGATAAAAATCAGCGCGAGTACCAGGCTTATGAGTCGCATATTGAATCCTCCTAACGTTTATTGTAACGATCTTCAAAAATTATTTATGTTTTTTACGCCAAAGCCAGGGCGCCTTGGGATTTTTTTGTTCCCACAAACCAACTTTTCGATTACGTGCAATTTTTTCTACACCGACATATTGTTTAGATGTACGGGGATTGGCCCAGGCATGTCCTGACATCACCATCATTCCATTGATATTACTATATTGCTGACTATTTAGTTCCGTTGCGTATACCGTGCCAACAATATTTTTAGCCGTAGTCCGTCTGGCAATAACCACTTTGACCTGATAATTGCGCGCAAACAAAAGTTTATCGAGATGCGCTTTTGCCTGTTTTCCAAAAGACTGTTTTAACTCAGGGGCATCGATACCGAGCATATAAACCTTGTATCGATTTTTGTTATTATCAATCACAACAATTGTATCGCCATTGGGGACTTCATCAACTCGGCCAATCAGTTCTTGTCGACCGGCAAATACGGTTTGGCATAGAGTTAAAATTAAACAGCTGATAAGGATTTTATTCATCGTAAAATTCTCGATCCTGGTTGTAACTTAAATCGGTAGCCTGGGTACGAGCACGATTAAGATAAGTTTGCACTTCATTTAACCATGCATAGAGCCCATGGTTGTTGTTTAGCATAATATCAATTTGTGTTTTAACGGTCGCCAGGGTGTTATCGTACTGCTCGGATTGTTCTGTTCGGGGCACGCGTGGGTGGAATTCATTAAATTTTTTAGTCATGGACCAGCTCTCCAAATTAATTGATAGGGTCCACACTCTCACGGTTTAACCATAGCGGAAATTTGTATGTCTGTAATGAATATTTGCGAATGCCGTGAACAATACTATAGTGCGGTTTGCCCGGCATCTGTGGCAGGCGATAGATGTGCTAAATTGGTGCGTAAATAAATATAGTATAAATAAACACTTATTCGGCGTGGACGTTTTTCATCAGCTGGTATTTGTCGTATATTAGTGCGATAAAATAATTGAGCCGGAGACGCCCGGTTTAGACAAAGATTGAAAAGGGTACAGCAAAGCTTAGTTTAGTCAGGGGGGGTAATAGGTGAATCAGTCACTTGTGAAAAATCGAAATCAACCCCAGGTTAAAACCATCACGTTAATACTTACTTTAGGCGACTTTTAGCTAAGTCGGAGACGGATTAAGGAGATCGAAAGGGTATGAAAACAGTAAATATTGTATGGTTATTAGCGTTGTCGTTGTTGATGAGCGTCAATCTGCAAGCAGCGCCAAAATATGTTCAATCTCCGGCCCTCTCCAGCGTTGTAAAAACACCGGTTAAGAATGTTCGCGGTGGACAAACCGTGGTGCCCATGATTACCTGGGGGGCAGATATTCGTACTATTTATGCGAATGGAAACAGTGATGTCACCACGCCAAAAAGTCTGTTTGGTCAATTAGGATTAAATCTAAAACTACAGCGCGAAGATGTCTTTAGTAAACAAGTCGAGAATTATCTTTCAGGTAAAACGCCTTATTTACGTGGAACCCTCGGCATGATCAATATGGCCGCTGAAACATTAAACCGAGATTCACGTACCAAACCGGTTGTTATCTATCAGTTAAGTGAATCAGCGGGGGGGGATGCACTGGTGGTTAAGAGTGGCATTAAGCGTTGTAAAGATTTAAAAGGTAAAACCATTGCCTTGCAGGCATATGGCCCGCATGTGGACTATCTTGGTCAATTATTAAATGACTGTGGTCTGTCGATGACCTCGGTAAATTTACGTTGGCTGAAAGATTTAACGGGTTCGGACAACACCCCGATGGCCGCGATGTATGAATCCAATGTTGATGCGGCGATGGTGATTATTCCGGATGCGCTGGCACTCACTTCAGGTGGGAATGTCGGAACCGGTTCGGAAGATTCAGTAAAAGGTGCGCGAATTTTATTATCGACTAAATCTGCAAATAGAGTGATTGCTGATGTTTATGCAGTACGTGCGGATTATTTCAAGTCCAACCGAGCCAAAGTGGAGAAGTTTGTCAGTGGACTTTTAAAGGCACAAGAACAAGTTGCTAATATTGTCCGGCAAGGAAACAGTCATAGTGAGTATAAAAAAACTATTCAGACATCAGCAAAATTGTTACTGGATTCACGCGATGCGATAAGTGATACCGAAGGTCTGTATGCGGATGCTTATCATACGAATTACCAGGACAATATTAAATTTTTTACCAATAATAAATATTTGCGTAATTTTAAAAAACGTAATAAAAGCATCCAACAAACATTAATTCAGGCAAACCTGATGAATGGTAAAACAACCATCCGTCATGCCAACTGGGATTACAATAAACTACGTAAAGGTCTGACTCGTACTGCAAAAGCGGAAACGAGCCAGTTTGATCAAGATAAAGTGGCTAAAGTCGTTACCAAGAAACAAAAACAGGGAACCTTATCGGAAGGTTCTTTGATGGAGTTTGAAATATTTTTCAAACCGAATCAAAAAACATTCCCGTCTCAGCTGTATCAAAATGATTTTGAACGAGTCATTGAACTTGCATCGACTTATGGTGGTGCGCTAATTACGATTGAAGGACATAGTGATCCGTTGGGCTTTTTACGCAAGAAGAAGGCCGGTTCGGTCGATGTGGTCTTACGTCAAATCAAACAATCCGGTCGTAACCTGAGTTTAACTCGAGCCAATTCGGTGCGTGATAGTATTATTACTTTTGCCAAAAACAAAAGTATTACCCTGGATAAATCACAGTTTGCTGTAATTGGACACGGAATATCCAATCCAAAGTCAGGGATTTGTGGTCGAGACCCCTGTGCGCCTAAAACAGAAAAAGAATGGCGAGACAATATGCGGGTAGTCTTTCGTTTAATTCAAATTGAAGCCGAGGCTGAAGTATTTAAGCCGCTTTAAGTTGTTATGGTTTTCAAGGAGAAAAAAATGAATTACTTAAAATATATTAGCTTGTTGATGTTATTAAGTCTGTTTGGATGTGAGCAGACGACATTTGACCCAAGCCTTAACAATGTGAAGCCCGATACACCGGAGGAAACAGTGAACCCGGTTTGGCCATTTATTAATGAAGATGAAAAAAATAAGATAAGCCCTGACTTGCTCAGGAAGAATATCTATATCGTGTTCGATGGTTCCGGCAGCATGGCCGATCGGGATTGTTCTGGTGGATCACCCAAAATCAACGTTGCCCGTACTGCGTTTAAAGATTTTTTAGGCAAGGTTCCCAATGAAGCTAATGTTGGTTTGCATATTTTTGACCGCAAAGGAAATCGCGAAGTCGTGCCGTTGGGAATAAATAATCGTGATGGCCTGACCCAGGCAATTAATGCAGTTGTCCCACGTTCTGGCACGCCTTTGGGGCCGGCGATCGAAAATGCCTATATCCAGATTACCAATCAGGCAAAAAACCAACTGGGCTATGGTGAATACCATATTGTGGTGATCACCGATGGAATCGCGAATTCCGGTCACGAACCCGAAAGCATCGTCAATACGATTTTATTTGAAAGTCCTGTGATCATGCATACAATTGGTTTCTGTATCGGAACACGGCATGCCTTAAATAAACCGGGCCAGGTATTTTATAAAGCAGCTGATGATCGTCAATCGTTAGCGGAAGGTTTGCAAGGCGTTTTGGCGGAATCACCTGACTATGCTGTTATAAATTTCCAATAGTAAACTTTAAGGCAAACATGGCATCACATACTAAGATAGCGCTCATCCTTGTTTTATGGGGAATTGTTGGAATCGTAGCCTATAAATTTCTAGCGCCTTATTTTGAGGAGAGCCAGCAACGCACAACCTCAGATGCAGTTGGCACCAAAGGCAAGATCACTATTGGTATCGATAACTGGATTGGCTATTTCCCATTATGTTCACCTGAAATGCGTAAGCGCATGCGTCAATCCGGCTATGTGCTTGAGTGTAAAGATGACCAGGCTGATTATCCAACCCGAATGAAATTACTAAAAAAAGGCAAGCTGGATTTTGCGGTGGCGACCGTCGATTCTTATTTAGTGAACGGGCATGAGGTTAATTATCCCGGTACGATAGTCTCGGTGATTGATGAGTCAAAAGGCGGGGATGCGATCGTTGCCTGGTCGGATAAACTTAATAGTATTGAAGAGCTTAAAACTTCACAGGATTATAAGATTGCATTAACGCCGGCATCGCCTAGTGAATATTTATTAAAGTCTGTTTCCGTGCACT
>CAMYMO010000354.1 GCA_947259425.1 uncultured Ectothiorhodospiraceae bacterium
CCAGCAGGAATATCGATGCTTTCATCCATGTCAAACGGATTGACTCTCACCACCATACCATCAAGTTCACATTTGGCAATATCATAAGAGTGTAATTCCAGACGATAACCGGAGCCCGAAAATACCGAACTTAAACCGGTTTTCTTGCCGAGGTTGGTGATATCAACGTCCAGTTGTGCCTTTTTTGCACCCTCTTTTATTTCATAACTCGTGCTACAGCTAACAAGCGGTAGCAGCAAAGCCAATACCATAAAATGTTTACCAATCCTCAATGCACTTCTCCGCTAAACCTATAAGATATTCTAACTATATATTGGAATAAAAACGAATATATTGATTAATAGCTAACGAATATGAGCATCGGCTGCATTGAGAACATTTTATCGTCGTCCGATCGTGTTAGTGATTAAAATTCATAGCGATTAGAAGATAAACTGGACTCGATCGCCGCAACCCAATCTCGCTAAGTTACACCTCCTTTCATTGTGAAGCCAGGCTAGTTACCTGGCCTCGCAATGAAGTCAATCGTTTCATTTATTCAATCTTATGCCACTTTAGTCCAGGGCACCTTGCCTTCAAGGATTTGGCCATCTTCCAGTGCAGTGGCCTTCATGCCATTAATCGGCGCCTGCATGACGATGTAGATCAGATCGGTCTTGCCGGTATTCCACCACGAACGCACCGCATCCGGTTTGAGATTGACAATACTGCCTTCTTTGACCGGCACGGTCTCGCCGTCGATATTCATTTCACCTTCACCGGCCAGAAACAAGTAAATCTCTTCATGATTGGTGTGTTTATGGAAAAATTCCATTCCGGTTCCGGCGACGTTTTTGTTTAATGAGATCTCCATGGAGCTAATGCCGAGTAAATCAGCGAGGAATATTTTTCCATCCAGCCGAATACCGGACCCCTCTGGGGCAAATACATATTGGCTCAAACCCTGTAGTTCTCCGATGTCCTTTGCTTGATAGTTTTTCATCATTCATCTCCTTCTGTTTATATCTAATCAGTATCTGTGATCAGCTTTTGTCTGCTATAATTTCAACATGGAACGTATGTTCTATGTTGGAATGATCGTTCCATTTTGGTTTCAATAAGTCAATGACTTTTTGAATGTTTTAATACTTATCGCCTATGTAACTGTTATTTATATGATTTTTGTATGAACAAAAATAGGCAGACAACGACTGAGCATGGCATTATTAAGAGATGGCAGGACCCAACAAACAATTTGATCCGAATCACACACTGGATAAGGCCTTGCAGCTATTTTGGAAAAAAGGCTACGAGTCGACCTCGATGCAAGAGCTGGTTGACGTCATGGGTGTAAATCGGGCCAGCCTGTACCAAACCTATGGCAACAAACATGACCTCTACACGGCCAGTTTGAACCGCTATATAGAGGGGACCCTCGACACTTTCAAACAGACTCTCGAGAAATCGGGGCCTGCACTAGAAAATCTACGCAATTTATTTCAAAACCTGGTGTTACACAGTTTGCAGGGTGGCATGCAGGGTTGTTTTATTAACAACTCTGCCGTGGAACTAGGTCCTCATGACCTGGAATTAGCCGAGCAAATCCGAAATGTATGGATACAATTCGAAGATTTCTTCTCGATCATGATCCAGC
The DNA here is from genome assembly GCA_947259425.1 of uncultured Ectothiorhodospiraceae bacterium. Lineage (GTDB taxonomy): Bacteria > Pseudomonadota > Gammaproteobacteria > UBA6429 > Thiohalophilaceae > SZUA-24. The sequence goes on from CAMYMO010000354.1 coordinate 1,634, forward strand.
GCGCGGTCGATAACCTTGAACTCAAGGCCGATACCGATGTACGCAAAATCGCACAATTACTGAATACGAATTTACAAGGTCTGATCATTCAAACCAAAACAAATATCAAGAAAAAGAAATTATTCGATAGCATTGAGCTTATTTTTGATTTAATTCATGAATAAACTTCAATTTAATTCTTAATTCCCGGAATATTTTTTGAATCCTGTTGTTATGTACTTATACAGGCTGCTGGTTTGTTGTTAATAATTTAGCCAGCAACATAATAAATTCATAACATTACTGGAGGTTGAAGATGGACAGACGTTCATTCATTCGCATTGGTTTTGCCGGTGCTGCGACAAGCATCATTGCCCCACAAACCGTTTTAGCGGGTTCATTAAGTAAAAAAATGTCATCCGGAAACATGGCTGGTGGCGTGTTTTATACCAAAGACTCCCCCGGACGCTGGAAAAAGAAGGCCGGTTCACATTCACCTATCATTAGTAAGACGGATACCGGTGTACAAGTTGTTACCGGGCATCCAATGAAAGCGAATGATCACTGGATCGTAAAACATGTCTTGCTCGACAGTGATTTCAACTACATAACAGAAAAAATGTTTAATCCGTTCAAACAGAAATCGGCTATCTCTAATTTTGCATTGCCGACTAATTCAGGTGCGATCTACGCTTTGAGTGTTTGTAACAAGCACGATACCTGGTTATCGGTGCTTGAAGTGTAGCTTATTGTTCATTTCAACCTTCTCTCCTAATATTTTTTCTCCTCAAAGGAACCTATCAGGGGAGAAGGTACGCTACGGTAACATGTAATTTAGTTTCTATCTGGAGGTGCAATGAATACGGTATGGGTGAAAGTTTATTTAATAAGTATATTTATGTTCCCGTTTATGGTTAATGCTGGCGGTGACCTGACCGCACAGCAGCCGATTGTAAAAATAATTCAATTAGGCGATAAAAATAATACACTGCGTTTTTACCCGGATCATTTACAGTTTGAAACCGGTAAGCTCTATAAGCTTGTCATTAACAATCCCAGTAAACAAAAACATTATTTCAGCGCAGAAGACATGGCACGTTCGGTTTTTACCCGCAAGGTTCAGGTAGTATCTTCTGAAAACAAGACCCTAGCCGAAGTAAAGGGGACCATCAATGAAATCGAAATCTATCCCGGGGCAACCGCTGAGTGGTGGTTTGTCCCCGTAAAAACCTTAAAAGCTTCGCATCTGCATTGTTCGATCAAAGGCCATACTGAAGCGGGTATGACCGGGAAGATTAGTATCAAATAGATAAGAGAACGCCCAATGAAGCAATCGTTGACTTATGCCCTATTTTTATTCGCCGTTACGATTCCCTGTCAAACATTTGCAGGCGGCGACCCCGTTGCCGGCAAATCAACTGCGGTTATTTGCATTGGTTGTCATGCTGCGGATGGTAATAGCACGAATTCTATTTATCCTAAGTTAGCTGGGCAGAATGCAGCTTATCTTGCCAAACAACTGCGTGATTTTAAAACAGGCATACGAAAAGAAGAACACATGAGCTCAATGGTTGAAGCCATTCGTTTTGATGATATTCCCAACATTGCGGCTTATTTTAGTCAACAGGATCGAACCGTCGGCAACGATTTAATGCCGGTTAAGCCATTAGGTCAAAAACTCTATCAGACTGGTGCCCCCGCTAAAGCCATTCCCGCCTGTGTCACCTGCCATGGAGGGAAGGCACAAGGTAATGCGGCTAAGCTTTACCCGAGACTTGCCGGACAGCACGTCGACTACCTAGTCAAAAGCCTGGAAGCCTTTCGCTCGAACGAACGCCAAAATGACAAAAATAACGTCATGCGTCAGATTACAGCCAAACTCAGTGACACCGAGATTCATGCCCTCGCCCAGTATCTCTCAACTCTCCCTTAATCTCGGCGCCAAACCAAAACCAGCCCAGCGGCGCCGATTTTTTTTCCATTTTTCTGCTTATAAAGGGAATTTTTGCTATTTTCAGGTGTTAATACTTAGCAAGAAGCCAAAATACGATATGGCCAAACAATAAAAATCAGTCAGTTGGAGGAATCGGTCCAAAATCAGCATCCCGCCAAGAAAATGGGATATCAGGACCTTACATGGACATGGCGAAAAAAGAATGGGAGAGTTTAATCGTCGAACAGATACCTGGCTTGCGGCGATACGCACGAGCCTTAACACTCGATCGAGAATATGCGGATGAACTCGTTCAAGATTGCCTGGAACGCGCCTGGAGCCGGTTCCATACCTGGCAAACCGGAACTAACCTGAGGGCATGGCTATTCACCATTATGCATAATCTTTTTTTAAATTCTCAACGTCGCAAAATTAACGGTCCCAACTTTGTCCCAATGGATGATCATGATTTGACAGCCAGACATCATGATCCGACACTTATCAGAGATTTAGAAAAAGGGCTGGCCGCGCTCAGTGCTGAACAACGCGAGTTGATCGCCCTGGCCGGTTTGGAACAAATGCCTTATGCTGAGATTTCGAATATTCTGGATATACCGGTAGGCACGGTAATGTCCCGTCTTTCTCGTAGCCGTGAACGCTTGCGACAACTTATGTCCATTGACCCGACACCAGCGATTAAGAAAGTAAAATGATTCAAACCAAGAAAATATCAGAAAGCGAACTACAAGCCTTTGTTGATGGACAACTCGATCCTAAGCGTCATGCTTTTATTGCTGAATATATAAATACTCATCCGGAAGTTGCACAGAGAATCGCTGCCTATCGTCAACAAAACGATCTATTACATGATTTATTTGATGATACATTGGATGAATCTGTACCAAAAGCCCTGACCAAACAACCCGATACAAAAATAAAAACGCCGGCATTCCAATTGGCCGCTTCGATAACACTGCTCATTATCGGTGGTGTACTTGGTTGGATGTTACATTCTCAAACCACCCCCCAGTTTCAGATAGTGACACATCAAATTGTTAATCAGGCTGTTAACGCCCATGTGGTTTATACACCCGAAGTTAAACATCCCGTTGAAGTGGGTGCACAGCAAGAAGCCCATTTAGTAAAGTGGTTGTCGAAGCGTTTAAACGAGGACATCAAATCGCCTAACTTATCTAGTTTAGGTTATCAATTAGTCGGTGGTCGTCTCTTGCCAGGTGATACCGGGCCTGCTGCTTTTTTTATGTATGAAAATGCATCCGGTGAGCGACTAACCTTATTTGTACGCACTCAAGTTGAACAAAACAATGAGACCGCATTTCGCTTCCATAATCAAAATGGGCTTAATGTATTTTACTGGATTGATGGACCTGTAGGTTACGCACTTACAGGCTCGATTGATAAATCAACTTTATTAAATGTCGCCCACTCGGTTTATCAACAAATAAACTTGTAATTATCCCTATCGATAAGTTCTAACCATACCACTCAGTCTCTCTCGATATAAATAATGCGGGATAAATATCAGTGGTTTTATCTTTCTTATAAATTATCACATTTTTATAACATTTAAATTTATTTGGAATAAACCGTTTATTGAAGTGTTTACCCCAAGTAGGCGCGCTATGGAATTAGCGCTTAATTACATAAATGGGTGAGAGGACACGTCAATGACAAAGACATTTAATTTGAGTTCGTTTTTAAAGCTAATCGTTATTCCTATTGTATTACTAAATTTTACCGCCTGTGGGGGCAATGGGAGTTCTTCCGATCAAAGTATTACGTTAACTGCCACGTTCAGTGGCCTGGAAGTTATTCCTGCTGTTCTATCGCAAGAAACCGGTACGGCTAGTTTTAACTTAAATACCAACACCGGATCGCTAAGCGGTAGTGCAACCATATCGGATTCGAGTGATATTACTGCTGCCCACATTCATCTTGGCGAAGTTGGATCGACCGGTGGCATTGCGGTTACCTTAGAACAGGACGCAACGAACCCGAACCAATATAACGTTCCAGCGAATACCGTTTTATCAGGTGGGGATATTGTTAGTTTTGAAAACGAAGAAGCCTATGTGCAATTCCATTCCAATACATTTACCGTAGGAACAGCACGAGGACAACTGCTACTTGAAGATACCGACTTTATAAGGATTACGGTTTCATTATCGAGTCAGGAATCCATTCCCGTTGTTAATGACAGCACGGGAACGGGCTCATCCGTTTTATTGCTTAATACCAGTAGCGGGCAACTCGGTGGTGGACTGCATGTTAGTGGGCTACAAGGCGATACATTGGCTGGACATATTCACCTCGGTAGTGTGGGTGAAACCGGTGCCATTGCAGTCACCTTAGACAAAGATCCGAATAATTCTGAATCTTATAACGTACCTCCGGAAACCGCTCTGGATACGACAAATTTAACGGCTATGTTAAGCGAGGGAACCTATTTCAATATCCATGTGGTAGGACATGAAACCGGTGAGGTTCGTGGTCAGATCCTAACTCAATCCGGCAACGCTATCTTAACCGCAAGCCTTAATGGTGATAGTGTGGTACCGCCCATTGAGACGACCGGTAGTGGTGCTGCTTTTTTACTGGTCAATCAAACAACCGGTAGTTTGTCTGGACGAGTCCTTACATCCGATTTATTGGCTAACATTACCGCAACCCATATTCATCTAGGGGATGCCGGACAAGAAGGTGGTATTGCGGTCACATTAGAGGCCGATGCAAACGATGCATCCATCTACAACATCCCGGCTAGTATTGTATTAACGCCGGACGATCTCGATGCAGTGCTAAATGAAGGAACCTATGTCCAAGTACATACCGACACGGACGCGACCCGTACCGGCGAAATTCGTGGCCAGGTAATACTGACTAACAACCTAAACCAATCAACCGAAAATCCACCACCCCCTTCAGCGACATTAGAACCCACACTGGCTTCGATTCAGGTGAATGTATTTGAAACTTCGTGTGGTGTATCAGGCTGTCATGTGCAAGGTACCGCCGCTTTTGATTTGCGTCTTGATACCTTAGCGATGTCGAGAGCAAATTTGATTAACGTTGCGAGCGGACAATCACCTTCAATATTACGAGTAGAGCCGTTTGATCCGGATAACAGCTACCTAATTCAGAAATTAGAAGGGACTGGCTTAGCCGGTCGTATGCCGTTAGGAAGAAACCCATTAGATCCAACTGTCATCGGCGTGGTACGCCAATGGATTGCGGATGGTGCTAATCCTTAATAACAATTTGGAGTGTTGTAATGAAATTATTCTTTTTAAATCATAATAGATGGGCCAGCCTGCTGTTGTTGGTTAGTCTATATATAGTATCGAATATTGCAGCAGCTGAACCGTATCTTGCCGTACGTACTGGCCAGAAATGTCTGGCCTGTCATACCAACCCAACCGGGGGAGGCAAAAGAACTGAGTATGGTTATTTGTACGGACAAAATTCCTTATCCGCCAGGAATTTAATCAAACCAGGAGAAGCCTGGAATGGCCGAGTAAACGATAGCTTTGCGGTCGGTGGCGATATCCGCATGAACTTGAACAGTACGAAAACACCGAATCAAAATACCAACACTGAGTTTACTCTGGAAGAAGCGGCTGTTTATCTGCAATTCGATGTGATTCCTGAACACCTCACCTTATATATCGATGAAAAAGTAGCGCCTGGTGGTGCAGTCAACCAGGAGGCCTGGGCACAACTTAAGACAGCCGATAATTCAGCCTATCTAAAAGCTGGCCGGTTTTATTTACCTTACGGTTTACGCTTGCAGGATGATGGAGCCTTCATTCGGGAAATCACCGGAATCAACTTTAATAATTCCGATGACGGAATTGAGTTTGGTTTTGAACCCGACTCCTGGTCAACAACCTTGGCGATTACGAAAATAATCAACAAAAACAATATAGCCTGCGCGCAGAATATATCGATACCGCATGGCGGTTTGGTGCCAGTTATAACCTGAATGAGGGCGATAATAACGATGATCGTGAGCTGGCTGGTATCTTTGGTGGTGCTCATCTATTGGGTATCGACTGGTTATTCGAGTTGGATCAAATCGAAAATCAGGGAGCCACCTCTGGCAAGGATCAAACTATCTATTACCTGGAGGCCAATCTCGGCATCTTTAAAGGTCATAACTTTAAACTGAGTTTTGAGCAGTTTGACCCTGATACAGACATTGATGAAGACGAGCAAGCACGATCGAGTTTTGTTTGGGAATATATGCCCTTTGAGTTTACCCAAATTCGAACCGGCTATCGGCATTATGATGGCATTCCGCAAGATGATGTGCAAAATCGAGAACAATTCTTTCTCCAATTACACAATTATTTTTAGTCATTTCCCTGGGTACCCCTCTCCGTGGCTGGAGAGGGACTTTTTAACCTTTGCCAACCTTCTTTGGTGCTGAAATGCCGTCATATTCGACAAAATTTTCCTCAATTTCCCCTTAAATCGATATGAATTTCGTGCTTTTTTCCTCAGGTTCATAGCGAAATACTAAAATCCAGCAAATTTACGGCCAAATAACCCTATCGGATTCGCCCCGCGTTAATTCATCACAGAATAAAAAATCTATGCTAGGGAGTAATCATGAAAAGTCTATATACCAGCGTTTTTGGAAGCGCGATTGTTTTTGTTTTGGTTTTAAATCTGACCGGCTGCGGCGGCGGGGGTGGTGACAGTGTTTCTGGCCCACAAACTGGCCAATTCGTGGATTCACCCGTTGAAGGCTTACGTTTTGAGACCGCAACCCAAAGTGGCACCACGAATTCGAACGGTGAGTTTCAATATCTGAGTGGCGAAACCGTCACTTTCTATATAGGTGATTTTGAATTGGGCAGTGCAACCGGTGCAGAGCAAATCACCCCATTTGAGTTAGCCGGTTTAGCCATTCCGGTGACCACCGCAGAAGTATCGAATGCAATCGATGATTTCTATGCGGCTTACGAAAATGAAAACAACAACACTCCGCTTAACATCAGCCTTAACATGGCCACCTTCATGCAAACGATTGACCTTGATGGTGATCCAGACAATGGCATCACCATTCCGGAAGCGTTTGTGGAATTAATGAATGGGCAGACCATCGATTTTAGTTTGTCATATTGGGATTTCGAGGACGAGCTTTATAATCTGATTGAATCAGGTTATCCAAGCGATGAAGGTACCGATGATGGTATCTGGGGCTCTGAATATCGCGATGTGGTATGGGCACCGGATGCATTAGACCATATGTATAGCAGCCTTGGATTAATTCCAACTCAACGCAAGATCACCCGTGAAGCACGTGATGATAATAACGATGGCATCATCGATTACCTGGAATTATTTGCTTATGACGTAGATGGTAACCGCATAATGTACGCTGAAGATCGAGACGGCGAAGGTACTCGCCGCGATATGGAAATCGAGTATTATGATGCACAGGGACGTGATGTGGGTTATGCCGAAGACAGTAATGGTGAGTTGCCCGGTGGTATCACCTATTTCGAACGCTGGACCTACTTTGATGATCCGAATGTGTCTCGTTGGCAGGAACAGATGTATGAAGAAGATAACGATGGTGATGGTCCAGAACCGATGTCACGTAGAATCTATGACGTGAATGGAAATCGAATCGCTCGAGAGACGGTTACTGATGGTGTCGTGACTTACCGCGAGACTTATGAATACGACGAAAATGAAAATCGTATTCTTTCATTAGTTGATGAAGATGGTGATGGCCCGAATGGCATTAGCGAACGTACCGTTTCTGTCTACGTCAATAACGTCATAACATCACGCGTAACTGACTCTGGTTCAGATGGCCCAGAAGATGATACGTTTCGGGTTACTTATACTTATGACGCAAATAATCGATTACTGAGTGAAGAAACTGATGGTGATGGTGCAGGTGAAGGCGGTATTACTTATCGTGTTTCT
>CAMYMO010000355.1 GCA_947259425.1 uncultured Ectothiorhodospiraceae bacterium
GTAATTCGAATTGATAATTAGTCGTTAAGGTGACGGTTGTCGTCGGTGCTGAATTCGAGCTCGAATATCCTGCGATGGGGCCCGGATTATTTTGTGCATAGAGTGCGGTTGAATTGTATGGATAGACAATCACATGTTCAATATTTGCACCAGATGGAATAGAAAATCCAACAGCGGTAAAAGAACTGGCCGGACTGGTCACGGGCAGGGTTAAATAAACCGAGCCGGCCTTAACCGGGAAAAATTCAATGCAATTGTTTTGGATTCGAATACTGTTGGGCAAAGCGGTACGTAGCTCACGTGTGACTCGTTCTACCGTGACTCGTCCCAGGGAAGTCAGCTGTTCACGTTGTGCAACATTGGTATAGGCAATCGTGCTGTTAGTTATATAAGTAACCGTACCCGCCATGATCGCACCTAATACAACAATGGTAACAACCAGTTCAACCAGGCTAAAGCCAGCTTGTTTTAAATTTAAAAAGCCCATTAAAAATTCACCCGATAGGCGCTGACCGGAACGACATTACCAAGTGGCGTGGTGACCGATACGGTAATCCGTTTGGCGCCACGATTCGTGAGGCCCAATTCACTTCCATTGTAGCCAACCGTGATTTGAACCTGGTAACTGCCGTAATTAGCCAAGCTTGTACCGCTGGCTAACACCGGTGGGGTATCATTTAAACCATGATAGTCATCAACATCATCAAATAATGAGCGGCTACCCCCTTCTTCATTACCCATTGTGTTGCTGCATGTTTGTGCGGCATTGTCGATTGAATCACAACGTGGGATACCACCCTGGCCACTGAATTCATCAAAACGTTTAGCCAGGATCTCATCCAGATAGGCTTGTGCTAATTCCATTGCGCGTGTCTGCACCAAAGGTTTTGGGCTTTGCTTAACGGCTTCATTGATGGCAATCGTGACGCCTGTCAGGGCAACCGATAGCACCACGATCATCACGATGAGTTCAACAAGCGAGAAACCATTTTGCCTAACAAGCATGTGCATAACCCGTGGTTTCAATGCAGACGTTGCGAGGATTGGGCGTAATAGAGATCACCTCTTGTGAACCGAGATTGGCTTCCCCCGTTTTTAAAAACTGGATGTTGCTATTCGAGATTGTAATGTTGTTGGGAACGTCTATATCGATGGTTTGATTGCCGCTCTCAATATAGCGAATGCGAATTCGTTTCGCGCCGTTGTTCGTGCTCCAGGTGACATTGGCAGAACTGGCCTTGCTCATGGCTAATTGCTGGGCCTGTCGTGCGCTACTGATCAGCTGATCGGAGACCGAGCGTGATTCAAAATTACTGGGTTGCATTAACCGTGGGATAACCACGACGGCGAGCACAGCCACAATGGTGATCACGGTGACCATTTCGATTAAGGTAAATCCATTTTGTCGATGGCATTTATCCATAGTTAGTCGCCATTTTGTTTACAAAGTTAAAGCAAAAAGGGCGGCCATTGGCCGCCCCCTGCTCAAATAATTATTATAAGTCCGACATTAGCAACCTGATGCGACGGTACCGATAACTGTGACAGGATCACCAACCGCATCTGCATCATATTGAACCTGGCAAGTTGCACTACCACCACTGTCGGGCGTGTAAGTTGATACCGCGCCAGAGTGATCGACGGTATAACCATCTGGATCAGGCATCGCAACACTGATACCACCAGCTGCCTGAGTAGGTCGGCCACCCCGTCCAGCTAAGGTATTTTCAACCAAAACGGCAACGGCTTGTCCGTCCATGGTGACGGTGCTTGCAGCATTATTACCGTTAACGACATATTCTGCTCGTGCTAGCGAGGCTGCAGTGCGAAGACCACCGGCAATACCGTTTAGGCTAGCGACGCGCGCATCAACGGTGACATTAATAAAACGTGGCAGTGCCGCTGCAGCGAGTAGGCCAAGAATAACGATCACCACAACTAATTCAATTAAGGTAAAACCAGCTTGCTTGCTCATGTTAAATCCTCTTAAATCCTCTATCTCTAACCCAGGATATTTTATTAGTGACACCCTGTTCTAATGTGTTCAGTTAGGTTCAATCGAGTCTGTCGACCATTGGTATTTTGCCAACGATGAAAGTCGCATGCCCTTCAGGACATCGCCTCGGTCAAACCGTCCGTTACTATTGTTATCGTCATAAACCGCGACGATCTTGAATTTTGCATGCCCTTTTTCACCAGATTGGGTGACAAAATGCTCCTGGTTCAGCACAAAATAGACCAGGGAATGGCTATTTTGCTCAAACCACCAGCTCGCCGGTTCGGGGTTTTCGGGCCGTCCTTCAAAATCGCCCAGGTAATTGACCGGGGTATCGGCAAGCAGCGCCATTGGGTTGGAGTCCAGGTAGTTTTTCAATTCGGGAATCTTGCCTTTGGCAATGTGTTCGCTAATGGTCAAGGCGATCGCGCTTTGCAATGTACCGATCATGCTTTCCATCGAAGAACGTTCGGCCTGGACTTGCAGCTTTAGCAATCGTTCAATCGCGATACCGAGCAAGGCACTGATAATAATGATCACGATGAGTAATTCAAGCAGGCTGAAACCATGTTTTCGCAGAATTGGTTTAAAGACGTGAGTGACCATTATTGTTGAATAACGGAGTTGAGATCCCAGAGCGGTAGGAATACGCCGAGTGCCAGCATGAAGACGATGGCACCGATAACGATGATCAGGATCGGCTCAATCGCACTGCTTAGATTTTTGAGTTTGTAATCGACTTCACGATCATAGTAACCCGATACGTTTTCTAACATTTCGTCGACGGAACCCGTTTCTTCACCGACCTGGATCATTTGAATGATCAGTGGGGTAAACATTTTAGTGCTTGCTGCGGTTCGAGTCAGGCTATCGCCTTTTTCGACACCGATGCGCATTTGCGTAATCTTGTCGCCGATATAAGCATTGTCTACCGCGTGTCCGGTGACATTTAAGCCTTGTATTAAGGGCACACCGCTACGAACGGTTAATGCAAATGAGGTGGCGAACCGGGCTAATAAGGCTTCATAAAGTACATTGCCTATTAACGGGATACGTAATTTCAGTCGGTCCCAATGTAACCGGCCTTTATCCGTCGTTAAGTAGTGTCGTAACCAGAAATAAAAGCCAATGCACGCAACTGACATGTGCGGCCAATAGTTTTGCATGAAGTTTGAGGTCGTCATCAGGATTTTGGTTTGCCAGGGCAGGTCAGCTCCAAACTTACTGAAGATGCCAGAAAACTGTGGAATAACAAACAGGTTAATGACGACGAGTGCCGTGATAATAAAACCAAACACGATTATCGGGTAACGCGTTGCCTGTTTGATGCGATCACGGGTTTCTTTTTCTCGTTCCAGGTAATCCGAAAGTTTGCCAAAGGCCCCATCAAGTTCACCGGTGCTCTCACCAACCTTGACCATGCTGACAAATAGACGATTAAATACTTTTGGATGTTGGCTCATCGCGGTAGAAAGTTCACGACCGGACTCAAGGTTTTCAATCAAATCATATAGGGTATCGATCAATAACGGGTTCGTTAAATTGTCGGCAACCCCTTTTAAGGCGCGAATTATTGGTACGCCGGCCTTCATTAAGGTATACATTTGCCGGCTTAAGAAAATAAGATCCTGTAGCTTAGGCGGACGCGAGTTCCACCAGCGCGCAAGGCTTTTTAAATAATCTTTACCTTTTTTTAATTCATTGATCTCGATTGGCGTGATGCCACTTTTTAGTAACTGATTTGCTGCGGCATCAAGCGAAAGTGCATCCAGGCGACCATTGAGCGATTCACCCGTATTGTTGCGTGCCTTATATTGAAACTGTGGCATTATTCAGGTGGGTCCTGGTTTATACCAATGTCGCCTGTGTCCTCATTGATTTCATCATTGGACTCAAAATTGTTTGTTGTATCATCGATTGAGCCGGCAACGCGCAGGACTTCTTCGATGGTGGTAATACCTTTAAATGCATATTCGAGCGCGTGCTGGGCAAAGGATCGAAAATGCTCGCTTTGACGTGCATGCGAGGCAAAGGTACTGGCGTCAGAAAGGCGTAATGCATCTGCCATCGTGTCATCGATCTCCAGAAATTCGAACACACCAATGCGACCGTTGTAGCCCGTGTTATTACAATGGGTGCAGCCGGTGCCATGAAAAAAAGTCGCACCCCGATAGTCGTATTTCATTAGGTTAGAAACAATGGCAATATCCTGTGCGAATGGAGTGTAAAGTGATTTACAATTCTCACAGACTTTGCGCACCAGGCGTTGTGCGACCACGGCGCGTAGTGCGCTTGCCACTAAATAACCTTCTGCACCCATATCAAGGATGCGATTTACGGTAGAGATTGCATCGTTAGTGTGCAAGGTCGACATTACCATGTGGCCGGTCATCGCCGCACGTAAACCGATCTCGGCGGTTTCCTGATCACGCATTTCACCCACCAGCACGATATCAGGATCTTGTCGTAAGGCGGCGCGGAGTACAGAGGCAAAGGTCAGGTTGATACGCGGATTGACCTGAACTTGATTGATGCGTGGTAATCGATATTCAACCGGGTCTTCAACGGTAATAATTTTTTTCTCAGAATCATTCAGTTCGGTTAACGCCGAATAGAGCGTTGTCGTTTTACCACTACCGGTCGGGCCGGTTACCAGTACCATGCCATAAGGACGAGTAATGTTGGCACGAAATCGATTGAGAACATGATCCGACATCCCCAACTGTTCCAGGTTTAACATACCACCAGATTGATCAAGCAGCCGCATAACGACAGACTCACCAGCCTGGATCGGCATGGTCGAAAGTCGGACATCAACGCTTCGTCCGTGCACACGAATATTAAAACGGCCGTCTTGTGGAACACGCCGTTCGGAAATATTCAAACCCGACATTAACTTCAGACGAGAAACAAGCGCCGGTGCAATCCGTTTTTCTTTCATGACCTGTTCTTGCAGGATGCCATCAATACGCATACGGATACGTAATACTTGTTCATCCGGTTCAATATGAATATCGGAGGCGCCGATTTGTACGGCATCTTCAAAAATCGATTGCAATAACTTTACGACCGGGGCATTGGCAACATCTTCACTTTGGACTAACTGTTCGAGATCGATGTCGGTTTCGGACAACTCATCCTGCAGTTCTTCAGCAAGGTTACTGATTTCATCGCGTTTACGATAAACCAGGTCGATGACTTCAATGATGTCAGATTCTTTGACGACGGCTAAAGAGATAGGTCGTTTTAAGTGTTTCGTTAAATTATCGTAGGCAAAAATATCCGTTGCATCGGCCATACCGACCAGCAAGCTGCCATCACGTTCTTCGCGTAAAGCGACCGAACGATAACGTCGTGCAAGCATCTCCGGAATTAAACGAATGGTGTCGGAATCGTATTTATATTGTTTTAGATTTATATAAGGGATGTTTAACTGCGAAGAGACCAGTTCGAGTACCTGTTCTTCTTTTACATAACCTTTTTCAACCAGCAGGCGACCCAGCTTTAAACCGGTACTCTTTTGTTCGGCGAGTGCCGCCATTAACTGATTTTCTGAAATCAGTTGGTGTTCAACGAGTAAATCGCCGAGGCGTATCTTTTTTTTGGGGGCGGCTTCGCCCATAGCGAATTCCTGACATCCGTCGAGTTAGTATCTTTATCGACGAATCAAGGGGTTAGCTTTAATGTGTTTTCTATAGGTGGGAAATTTGTAAATCGATGCAGCCCAGACGTTGGCTGGTGCTATGGGTGTAATTCCAGGGTCCCAACCAGTTCAGAGACATTATTGAGCTGATGAGCAACAAGATAATCACTAATACCCTTGTTAATTTTAGGGCATATTAGCGGGTCATAGAACAGGGCGGTACCAATGCCAATGCCCGACGCTCCGGCGATTAGAAACTCGATGGCGTCGTTGGCTGTCGTTATTCCACCCTGGCCGATAATCGGGATATTGTGGTCTTTGCAGACCTGGTAGACCTGATGCACTTTGAGCAAGGCAATCGGCTTGATCGCGGGACCAGATAGGCCGCCCTGATTATTGCCGATGATAGGTTTACGGGCCTCGATATCAATCGCCATGCCCATCAAGGTGTTGATGACGGCAAAGCCATCGGTCCCGGCTTCGATACAACGTCGGGCATTTTCGGCGATATCGGTCTGATTGGGGGATAACTTGGTGATAAGTGGTTTATCCGTCACGGCTCGACAGGCGGCGACGACCTGCGCGGACATATCCGGATCATTACCAAAAGCCACTCCACCTTCCTTTACATTTGGACAGGAGATATTGATTTCCATTGCATCGATGGCTGAGTCGTTAAATAGACGGGCTACCTCAGCGTATTCTTCTACGGTAGAGCCAGACAGGTTAGCAATAAAACGAGTCTCGTTAAAATCGAGTTCAGGCAAGATCGAATCGATTACGTGGCGAGTGCCGGGATTTTGCAGGCCAATCGCATTGATCATGCCACTTGGGGTTTCACAGACCCGGTGGGCGGGATTGCCTAAGCGAGCCTCAAGCGTAGTGCCTTTCAGGCAAACCGCACCAATATCCTGGTGTGAAAATCCCTCTACCCGCGTGTACTCTTCACCAAATCCAACACAGCCGGATAACAGTACCAGTGGAGTTTGAAAATCCATCCCGCAGAAGGTCAGGTTCAGCAGGGTCGAGCTCGTAGGGGACATCTTGGCGTTCCGTTTGTGCAGTTACGGAATTGTACTTCATTACGCGGGTTTTTGCTTTGAAATGAAAGTTCTCCCCTTGTCGAAAAATTCATCCAAGGGGAGAGAGGGTAGCGAGACGTTTAGTCGGCTTTTACACGCTTGATCGTAATCTTGGCAACTGGGTTATTCCAGTCATACGCTGAAGACTCTAGATCACCATTGCCTTGAATTCCAGGGTGAATGTAGACATAACCCTCACCGCTTTCAGCATTAAAACCTTCACCCGTACAGGCAAAAGGAGGTCCGGGAATGTTATCGCATAGCTCATCATTTTCCTCGGTGCCAGCATCATAGGCAGGCGAATAAACCGTTTTGGATTTGTTACCGCGTGGGCCATGAATTCCGTTGACCGCAATAAAGGCATCATTCGTTGGTACCAGCATTGAGGCAACACTGACATGGGAATTTCGATTATCCGTTTTCACTGACAGGGTAACGCTATGTCCCGGTAATAACGGACCTTCTGCCGTTACGACATCAAGCGCCAGGCCAGATGAAAGTAGTGAGTTTGATAAAGGTACGGTATCGCCACCTTCAGCGAGCATTTCCAGATCTTGATCGGCAGGTTCACCTATCTCAAATAATTTTACGCCATGTCGATGTGATGCCACCATGATCGGGGTAAACACCTCACCTTTGGTTATGTTCGTTACCGTTACCTCAAAGGCTCGGTTGCCATCAGCATTTGCGATACCGGTGAATAACGATGCACTGAGAATCAGGCCGGTCGATAAAAACGATTTTAATAATTTCATTTTCTGTCTCCATGATTTGAAAATTAAAAAACTTTTAGTGGGTAATCACCACATTAAGTATCAAAGAGTGAGATCACAAAGTTTTCACATGGGTATAACATTTTTATCACAGAAAATTATTTTAATAAGGTTAAAAATCGTTACCTTATTTGGTTGGCAAGTTTGTTTTGATAGGTTGGGATCTGGAATGAGAAGGTCGTACCTTCATTGAGTTTACTTTTTACATTGATTTCACTGCCATGTAATTCGAGGATACGTTTGGTAATGGCAAGTCCGAGGCCGGAACCGACCGTATTAGTACGGCTTTTATCAATCCGGTAAAAACGATTAAAAATATGGCTTAGTTCGGCTTTATCAATACCGCAACCATTATCCGAAACATTCACAATCACTTTATCGTCGGTGGTTTTAACCGTAATCATCACGGTGCCATCTTTATTAGTATGGCGTAAGGCATTTTCGATTAAGTTTTCAAGCGCTCGTTGCATCATACCGATGTCGCCAATAACCAGACCAGGCTGGTTTTTATAGTGGTATTTAAGCTGTATACCTTGTTTGTTTGCCGCCAGGGTGAACTTTTGAATAATATCCTGAATGAGTTCTGCCAATGAAAAAGGTTCAGCTGAGATGATGGATTCACATGAATCCAGCTTCGCCAATTCAAATAACTCTGTGACCAGTCGGCTAAGATGTTTGCTGTGGTTGATTGAGATCTTAAGGTATTGCGCTTTTTGTTTACTGCTGAGTTCGTTGTCTTTTAGTAATAACGTTTCCAGATAGCCCTGTAAAGTAGTGATCGGTGTACGCAGGTCATGTGAAACATTGGCAATCAGATCTCTTCTGACTTTATCAACATTTCTTAGCTCATTGATTTGCTTGTTAATGGTTTTGATTAGTTTGTTAAATTGTATCGACAATTGGCCGACTTCGTCTTTGTGATAGGCCTTATCAATCTCTAATAAATTGAATTCATTATGGGCTATTGACTCTTGCATCTGCGAAGAAAGTTTTTTAAGACGACGGGTCATAAAATAGAAAACCAGCAGGCCGATAACAAAGGTGATAAGCAGTATCGCCGCTATTGCCCAGATTGAAATTCCAACGATATAACTGTCCTGGATAACATCCAGTATGCTGGTGTAACGTTCGCCCTCAAGAATAACGTAGATATAGCCCTTTAACTTACCCTCTTTCATTATTGGAGCTGCGGAAAAGGCTTTGTGTTGGTTAAGGTTCCTTGGATCATCGCCGAGGATCGGGTAGGGGGCTTGTTTATTGATATACCGTTTTATTGGCTCAATATCGATCGTCGTGTGTTTTATTTTTTTAATTGGCGCGGCAAAATTTAAAATCTTACCATTAGCATCGAGCTGATAGACTTCGATACTTTGATTGATCACCATCATCATATGAAAGATGTCTTTTATTGCCTGCTTATCCGTTTTTTCATCTTTAAAAAATTCGATTTCGGCAATGACATGTTCGGCCAGCCCTTCATTGAGCCTTTGCGTCGCCTCTTGTTGATATTGCACACTGGTGTGATGAAGTAATTGACTAAAGGCGATTCCAAAAATACTAAGCAGTATAAATAGAGTAAGTGCCAGTTTGCTGTAGAGTGATTTAAACATTACTTCAAACGGCGCGGGCTTTTTCAGTTTCGGTTGAGAATTTATAACCAACGCCCCACACCGTTAAAATGAATTCAGGATTAGCTGGATCATTTTCGATTTTCGAACGCAGGCGATTTATATGTGAATTCACGGTGTGCTCATAACCATCATGGCCGTAGCCCCAAACCTGATCAAGCAATTGAGAGCGTGAATATACGCGGCCGGGGTTTGAGGCAAAGTACCAAAGCAAATCGAATTCTTTTGCGGTTAGTTCAACCGTGCGGTCTTTTTGTTTTACAATTCGGGTATCGGCATCCAGGTATATATCGCCGATGCTGATATTTTTATTTGCGTTGTTATCCTGTTGTTGCTGATAACACTCGATACGGCGAAACATGGCTTTCACGCGCGCGAGTAAT
>CAMYMO010000356.1 GCA_947259425.1 uncultured Ectothiorhodospiraceae bacterium
CAGTGATCTCCAGACATAGTAAACGACCATCAAGGTTATATTTATCAAGCATCGCATTGATAATAGACGGTGTCTCCGCATGCTGAAAAAATCTCGATGATAGATTAATATGCATACTTACTTGTTGTGTCGTCTGCTTGTCCCAAGAAGCGATACATTGACAAACATGCTCCAGAACCCAACGATCAATTTTGATAATCAGATCGGACTCTTCTGCAATTGGGATAAATTTGTCAGGCGGAACAAACTCGCCGTTATGGACCCAACGTATCAATGCCTCGGCTGACACTATATCGTTAGTGCGAAAATCTATAATTGGCTGAAAATGCATAGTGAATAATTGTTGTTCCACTGCTTCCAGCAATGCACTTTCAAGATCCAGACGTTGTTCCCTATTTAGCTGTAATTCAGGCGTAAATATCTGAAACTGATTTTTACCCATTTCCTTAGCCTGGTACATGGCCATATCCGAATATTTTTTCAGTGTCTCTATATGCTCGCTATGATCTGGATATATGGATATACCGATACTGGCACCGATCTTGATATTATTATCATTAATTCCGAATGGTTTTGATACTTCATTTATAATTTTGTTACTAATCTTTTCAAGACAGGATGGGTCTTTTAGCTGGGTAATTGCAATATTGAATTCATCACCACTCAAGCGCGAGATAATATCCGTTTCGCGTAATATTTTACTTAATCGCTTACCGACTTCAATTAACAGTTTATCCCCCATGTTATGACCAAAGGTATCATTCACGTCCTTAAAATTGTCGAGATCAAGAAACAATAAGGCCATTTTCTCATTATGCCGTTTAAGGCTGGCGATCTCTTGTCTCAGTTTCTCGTTGAATAGTGTTCTATTAGCCAGGTTGGTCAATGGATCATAAAATGCCAGCTGTTCCAATCGGGCTTCAGCTTGTTTCAGTTCACTGATATCCCGATATAAGCCGATAAGATGTTGAATCTCATTGTTATCATCATAGATAGCATTGATGACAACCCATAGCGGAAAGATCTCGCCGTTCTTCTTTCTATTCCATATCTCACCACTCCAATGCCCGAAATCGTGAATGGACTGCCACATATTCTGATAAAATTTATCATCATGACGGCCTGAACGTACTTTTCCCGGGGTAAAGCCAATCATCTCATCACGGTGATAACCGGTAGTTTTTTCATATGCAGGATTAACCTCGATAATTCTGGCATCTGGCCCTGTTACAACGATAGCTTCATCGGTATTTAGGATGATTTCATGATAGATCCTGAGTTGCTCCTCAGCCTGTATTCTTTGTTCAATTTCCTGCCCCAGTTCATTGTTGACCTTAGTCAGGTTGCTCGTACGCTCAGCGACACGTTTTTCCAGGTTTTTTTTAGCTGCCTGTAATTCTTTCTCATGCTCCAGTTTTATTGCAATTTCTGATTTCAACATGCTGTTGGTTTGAGTGAGTTTACTTTCCTGCTCCTTAATAATATCTAAAGAATGCTTAAATGCCCTAATCGTATAACTTAAACGCTCAATTTCATCGCCGTCAGTATTGTTTTTATTTAATTGAATATTTGCATTCTCAGTCAGGCTAAAAAGTTCGTTAATGTTTTGCCTGATCTTACGCGATAATAACCCCGAAGATATGAAACTAATAACGATCAGCACCAAAGCGGATAGAATTCCTAAGGTGCCAAGTATAGAAGTGTTATTTCTTGTCGCTTTAAGCTGGTGTTCTGTTTTTGCACGAATCCGGTCACGGACCAGATCCAGTTCTTTAGCAAAATGCTCATGAATAATAGCAAATTGCTTGTTGGCTTTGCTGAGAAAAACCGGTGCCCTGTCTAAAGACACCGTGGTATTTTCAACCGAACTAATAGCCGCATTACGGTAATCAATAATTTTTGAAAGGAGCGCAGTGGTTTCTGCCTCGGTTAATATATTATCGGCAGAACGGGACTTAAGTAATTCTTCCATCTGTTGGGTGATCACATGGATGTTATCCATGATGACAACCCCCTTGTCATAAAGAAGGCCCTCATCAACATTTTGACCAGCGGAATTAAATAATTCGTATAACTCCTGATGATAGCGGGAGAGATCAGTAAACAGCTCAGTGTAGATGCTAAGTGTCGCCAAATCAGATTGCGAAATATCTTCAATCAGTTCATTTTGATTTTGACTTTGTAACAAAAAACTGGTGGTTAAAGCCAAAACAATAATAAGCCCAATGACTGGGGCTACCAGAAATCGTTGTCGAAGTGATAAGCTCATGATCAGAAGGGTTTACAAGTGTAAACCTTTAGGGATTCAGATTTTTCCACTCATCAGGATGAATACTTCCCAAAACCTGAAACTTCCCATTTCCTTTCGGTTCAAAAAAATAAGCGGCACCTTCCGGCTTAGGCCACTTACCCGTTGCCTCACGTAGATTGCTGGTATGCGCAACAATGATCCGGTTTCCTGACTTCGGGATATCACCAATCATGTCCTGTAACACTTTAGTTTGAGCATCGCGTTTCTGCTTTATCAATGCCACTGCAAAATACAAATTGCTATTAATATCATAATCACCAAAGGCAATATGTGCGGTGTCTTTGCAACGACAGAATGGACTCGATACTACCTCAGAGACTGGAATCGCCAGACGCTTGAAAGCCGCGCCGATTTCCTCCGACTGCTTTCTACCCAGGTCAGACAGGTTACGCTGCGTTTCGCATCGTTCAAGATCAACCGGATGCCGATCCTCATTTGAACGGTCGGTAGCCGCATGACGAAAATATACTACCAGACCACCCTGCTGCATACGCTGAATAATCTGCTTGGTTGTTAGTGTGGCTTCGGCTGTAGCATTGCTACTCATTGCTGAAGTTGAAAACAGCAAATAAAAAAGAGTTGTCAGCAAAACAAATGAAAATGCTGCATGCTTAGAATTATCACGAATATGAACTTTACTAGACATATATCTTTTTCCCATATAACAATTAACGTCAGTAAAATATGTGATCAGTTAATTATTTTCCGTTTAAAGGAGAACTTAAAATAGTGTTTATATCGTTTTATTTTAAGTGACCTATTGTCCAATGTTATATATCGACTTACATCGATTAACCTTTAATCTCATAAAAATTATCAGTGATGATTAAATAGTTAATTTCCATAGTAAAAATAATTACTTACAAGAACAAAACAACTGCTTTGAGTCACAAGCCGACCTATTTAATCTATTGAGCAATGCGCTTAAACATGGTTCATTTATGGGATACTGTTCGGGACAGTTGCTATGTATTTATCTCGTGCTTGGTTAGTATTGAAGCTATCAGAATATGATTTATTTTCAAAGCGTAAATATTAAGTCTTTGTTTTCGCCATAATCTAAAAACCATTCGGAACGAAGGGGCCGGAGGTTGACTCAGGCCTTGGCCCAGGCCAGTTTCTCGAGGTCCAGTCTCACCTTCTCCCTTTAGGTATGCTTTGCATGTCCCGTTTTGCTCCCTGCAAATCGGTTAAACCGAAGTACATGGAGGTACAAGTGTCGCGTGAGGGCAGGAGCCCGAAGCGACCTCTCGCCCCGACCAATTTACTCAATAATAACGACCCGTAAAATATTCAAATTTTTCCAGCTATTCTTTCTTAAATACACCATTTTGATTGTACAAACACTGTTCTAAGACATTTAAAGATATGTTTTTACCCGTTTTATTTAATGCTTTCAACGTCTTGGCTTGGTCCGACCCAGTTCATCTAATAGAAAGATGACTCTGCAGTAAATTTTGGTAAATTAATCTCTATGCCCTCCTCTCGATGGTTCAACTCATCAAATAAATTAACCCCAATACGAAACGTCCTCGTTATCTGAGGCTCCAATGTATACAAGTCGCATTCAGACTCACCAATAGCGCATATGATCACATGCGAAGCTACACTGATCAAATTCACCCAATCCATTGTCTGCCATGCATTGCATTACACAACTTACAAACTCAGGCGTAGCATTAGGATCACCGAACATCGCTCCCCTCCCGCCAGGTGACACATATACATGGCGAGGAGGGTTCAAGTACTGAGGAATAACCTTCCCAGAATTTTCTCTATTAGTAACTGATCGGCTAAGTATATAAATGGATATATCAAGACAACGCTCCGCAGTATAGCCTGGTATTCTCATGTCGACCTCCTGTTTTTTAACTACACATCTGATTTTGGTATATCTTCCTTCAAGAACATCTATATCTAGTACACTGATATTTAGTACAGTAGCAAGGCCTCATAATCGGACAAAACCATTCTATGCATTTGCTTCTGATACATCGACAAAAGGCTCCATCGTTATAACCACCTCCAGGGATCGGAGTTTCTGTAGTCGGTCCCGGAACCATCACAGATGGAATGATAAAATCATTATTAAGCCCATTTGTTTTTTTTGCTCGATAAGTTACATCCGAGCTTACCAACGAATACTCTGCAGTATATCCCGGAATTTTCATAATATGACCTCCTTTTATTACAGAGACATCAAATTTCCACATAAGGCGATATCTTGTTAACAAGAAATGGAAACTCTTCCGTAGAGTCAACTCGAACGTAATATTTTTCTACTACATCCGTTTTCCTGTTCGTGTAGGAAAATATGACATCCATGATTTTTCGAGCACCACTTAAACGTGACTGTCTTACATCCACATCAGTCAATGACATCTCCCTTTGGTAACACTCCGTTGTATTCGCGTAGATAGCTGGGTAACGCATTGCCAAATAGTTAAGTGCACGATGCTCGTCAGTTGCACCAGCATTATCAGCCATCTGCATCACTCTATGAAAAACCTCCTCCGCTATTGGTGCAAAATCTTCTTGCTTGATTTTACTTGGTCGCGGTATAGACTTAATTAATGATTGACTATCAAACGAATAAACCTGATCTAACTTCACAATTGGTACCACCAACCCATTACATAAATCTGCTGGAGCGAACGGTCCACGCTGACCAATGACAACATCAACATCCAACGGGCTTGGGGCAGGTCGAATCGACTCGATAATCAAATCTAAATCAGAAGAGTCATGAGGCATAAGAATGTAAGTATCAAGCCCCTGTATGTTAAATACCCAGCAAATCTTACGTGCAAGATAACGATTTTCTCTTTGTGAGAGTGCTGAATAAAATGCCTTTTGATCTGTCTCTCCTTTGGTATCTAGCCTCCCTACTGCTTGTGCAAACTCTTTCTCAACAGCGGCACTCGGAAAACGTGCTTCGATATTACCCAATGCATAGACATAAGCCACTTCCTGCATCATTTCACTCATCAATGATTGCTCTGAGTTACAAGAAGGACAATCACTACCACCTACTTGTGGTGAAATAGTTTCAGCTGGTCCAGTTTGTTCCATTTCTATATTTGCCGGTTGTATCACTTCCTTCTCAGCTTGATGTGAATTATCCTGGTTTTCCTGGTTGACACTTGTCATAGATTCCATGATTAACCTCCTTGCGTTATACACGTTAAATTCTTATCGATGTTATCTTCCCGAGAACTTAACCCATTGATTCAAAACAGCTGCGCGACGTTTACATCCATCACACGGCCGTATCCCAAATTTTTTTGTCACGCGACTTATAGCATCTCCAAAACCTATCTCGTCATCGGACACAAAACCAGGCAGCCGTATATGATAAGTATGAGACTGTTTATTCTTTTTATCGTCTACGCTCATATAAATTATATCGCCCGTACCATTCTCAATTTTATATATTCCAGGGCGGATGTAGCATTCAATAATGGTGGTACTATACTTTTTCGTCTTGATAGAGAAGGTTGAACTAGCGAAGTCCGTACCACTGTTGAAGAAATATTCGGATATAAGGAAAACAATAAGGCGATAGTACCTGTCACGAATGGAGCAGCTATGCTCGTGCCACCTATGGTCGCTAATTTCCCAGCAGCGGCCAAGCTTGTTATCGATGCTCCTGGGGCCAGTAATCCCAATTGTCCAATTGACAAACCATAGTTTGACTGCGCAAGCGGATGCCCATATTCATCAGAAGCACTAACAGGTATAACCCAAGGGTGACGTGTAATTGCAGATGCTCCAAGAGTTGATTGGTTGCCCGCTGCAGCGACAACAAGTACACCATGCTTAGCTGCAAAATCAAGCGCCCCTCTAATTTCATTTACGGTAGAGATAGATGGTTCTACGGGTGCAGCGCTTATGTTAATTACATGAGCTCCTGCCTCAACACAGTCCAGAATCGCATTCGCAATCTCTTTGAATGTTGTCGTTGGCAAGAGATCATTAACCTGGGATAACTCACGAAAAATAGGTCGAACAAGTAGTGAACAGTCTGGACAAATAGCTGGCGCATCAGACTCACGTTTTGCAGAAAGGACGCCCGCAACAAGTGTTCCATGATTACATGCAATACTATTTGGATTGCTACAGCTGGTAGAATTATTAGCCATATAGTTGCGAATATTCTTAACTGCTAAATCCGGGTGGGAAGTATCAACTGGACCATCGATCAATCCAACAATAACATCAGTACGCCCTTTTGTTAGAGCCATAACCGGATTTAAATTAACAAGGGCTAAAGCATCCATGTATCCAGAATCCTCCTGATCAAGAATGTTAATCGATGTTTATGTAAACAAGAAAACCACTACCCCCTAGAAGCCATACTATTATTATATTTTTGTTTAATATTTTAAAGTATAGATCGATTTATTTTATAGCGTTACTAAATCACATAATATACTGACCTAGCTCAACACAATTAAGTTGACAAATTTTTCCTGCAGATTACCACCTTATTTTTTGCATACAAATATATAAAATATTATTTGAGGTGATAAATACCAAACATAAAATGAGGAAATACAATACTATTCGCTTAAACTATAATCAGGTTATGAGGGAACGAATGAATTAAAAAAACAGGAATAACCAACTAGTTCATTAATGTTTTATCTTAACTTTATTCGTATTCCTTAATTAAGTATTTCATTATTTAACAATACCGTCTGGAGGTTGAAAAAATGAAAATACCCGGATTTACCGCAGAAGGATCATTCTATAAATCTCAATCCAGCTATCTGACAACTGTGACACACAGGAAAAATCATCGCGGTTCAGTCACACCTGCTTACGCTGTTCTACCACCGATATATGCTGAACCTGGTAAACGTGAAGATTGTGTGTGCTGGCAAGTATTATGTTCAAATGGTCAATATAAGAACTGCTATCATTGTCTCTGCAATGAATGTGACGGTGATACCTGCAGTGATCCTACGATTTTCAGAAAGGTTGGACCCGACTGTGACAAACCATGCCCTAGCGCTAAAGAAACGATAGATAAAATCTTTGGAGGCATGCGCTAATCACTGTCAGATTTATCGAAGATAACTAATGAACTGAACCAAATGCTCCCACGACGAGCAGGTTACTCTTCAAACCAAAATAATAAAACTATTAAAATAATTAATATTTTATTTGTCTTGATTTTTAAACGTATTATTACCTCTGGCGATTATCCAGACACTAACTATAATCTTCTGTCTGCCTTATTCAGGTTAGATCGATTAAGCCTTAAATATCTTGTTTCCTTTCTCAGGAAAGCTCGAGCGTGCGGGAGTACAGATCCAGGTTTTCATTCCATTACATATAGTATATTGACAGCATTGCGTCTCATCGCACTCCCAAGGTAGAGTTACACATACATCTTCCTCATCTGGCTCCTGACCTTGCCATAGAGGGGGGATTAGCCCAAAGGCAGGTAAAACCCCAGAAAAAGCAGGTAATGAATGTGATTTGACTCTAAATTTTCTGAGTGATTTGTACACTGAGGCTTCAGCAGTATATCCTGGAATATTCATGATTATTTCCTCCTGAATTTATTTCCATATTCATAGTTAGAGTATAGGCAATTTAAACGCCTTTTTTATAAAACCCAATCCACAGGACGAAATCCACCCTTACCCTTAATTTAAAACAATATCCCTGTTTTTTTATCATATCCTCCTTAGTGAAATAAATTTGTTTTAGTCTGTACAACATGTCAATAATCGTTGTTTTTAATATTTATTTTTGATTTCGCAACTGGTTGTTTTGCTTCAGAAGAAAACCGTACACAATTCCAATTTATTTAAGTTAATTTGTAGTTGGGACAATTTTGGGACAGTTGCTACGAAATCTAACGTGTTTTAAGGAAACTCAAGGTGCTAGTATGTGATTGGATTTCAGTGACTTAATGAATTCAACGTTGAAATACTTCACTTTCTGATCGCATTCGGAACGAAGGGGCCGGAGGTTGACTCAGGCCTTGGCCCAGGCCAGTTTCTCGAGGTCCAGTCTCACCTTCTCCCTTTAGGTATGCTTTGCATGTCCCGTTTTGCTCCCTGCAAATCGGTTAAACCGAAGTACATGGAGGTACAAGTGTCGCGTGAGGGCAGGAGCCCGAAGCGACCTCTCGCCCCGACCAATCATATCCATTTAATTCTTGTGCAGGGTTGATATTAATTTTATATCGTATAACGGCCTTTATTCCGTTTTCGAAGCTTTATTTTGATAGTAATAAACACTTTTCTAGGTGTTTAAACAGGCCTTTTAATCATTTTTAATGATATATTCAGCCTATTATAGAGAGCCTATCCGCATTAACCGTGTTGCACACGAATCTCATGGATATGCAGATGTGAATGATTCTTTACCAATAGTTTGGTGTCGATCACTTTCACAGCACAACCGGTAAACGATAGCGCCAACATAAGAACAAGAACGATAGATAAATTGTTTAGATTGCAATCTCAGCTGGTTCGATTTTTTCTTCTGCAGCGAACACTGGGTTTATAGTTAACTAGATAAATAATAGTTAACCAATGATTTGATGATTTGTATATCGTTATATTTTGCTTTAATTAATTTTAAAAAATTAATAATTCCTTTTACAGATGGAGCGCTGCTCAAACAGATGTGTCATGCAACCAATTCGCTCAATCTTCGTGTAAAGGCCGCTAAACTCGATTTTGGTAGGAGGACTAATTGTTTACCATGACGTTTACAGTATTGCTTAACCCGATTGGCTGCATCATGGCTGACACAATCCAATGGACATAATACAACATCAGGGAACAACCAGGGACACCGTGAAGCTCCCCCAGTTTGACTGATACTCCAAAAAGAGGACAATCGTTCTCAAAGGAGTATGAAATGACAACAAGAAAAACATATAGCCGCGAATTTAAGCTTGAGGCGGTGCGCTTATTAGACGAAGGCAACAAAGCGGGAACGGATATAGCACGTGAACTGGGTGTGAAGAGAACCTTGCTGTATCGTTGGCGAGATCAGCTAAACGCACAAGGCAAAGAGGCGTTTCCCGGCAAGGGCAAGCCACCCAGTGAGGAGAGTCAAGCCGCTGAGAATGCTAGATTAAAACGAGAATTGGCCAAAGCTCAAGAGGAGAATGAAATTC
>CAMYMO010000357.1 GCA_947259425.1 uncultured Ectothiorhodospiraceae bacterium
TGACGAACAGGTTGGCTTTGTTAGTCAAGCATTGTATTCGATAGGTTTGACTAAGGATTTCTCACGTTTTGTGTTGCTGTTTGGTCATGGTAGTACATCAGAAAATAACCCGTATGAATCTGCGCTCGATTGTGGGGCCTGTGGTGGAAACCATGGCCAGGTCAGTGCGCGAGTGCTGGCACAAATGGCCAATAAAAAAGAAGTCCGTCGTAAATTGCGCGCCCAGGGTTTAGATATTAACGATGATGCCTGGTTTGTTGGTGCACATCATAATACGACTACAGATGAGTTGGTGTTGTACGATCTTGATCATATCCCTTCCACGCACATTTTTTACATTGATCGCTTACGTACCGGACTTTTAGCTGCTTCGCGCTTATGTGCACAGGAACGCTTGCCGAGCCTGCAAATTAATCCTGGCTCATGTGAACCTACTGCGGCTTATCAGGAGATTGAACGAAATGCGATGGACTGGTCACAGGTGCGACCCGAGTGGGGTTTGTCACGCAATGCCTATATTATCATTGGACGCCGTGATCTTACCAAGGACGTATCGTTAGATGGTCGGGCATTTATGCACTCTTATGATTATCGACTTGATCCTAAACAACGATTATTAGAAAACATCATTACAGGTCCTTTAGTGGTTGCACAATGGATTAATATGGAACACTATTTCTCAACGGTTGATAATGAACGGTTTGGGAGTGGTAGTAAGGTATACCACAATGTTGCAGGACGCTTTGGTGTAATGACGGGTGGATTAAGTGATTTACGAACCGGCCTGCCATCACAAACGGTTCTCGATAAAGGTTTACCCTATCACGAACCAATACGATTGATTGCCGTCATCGAAGCGCCGTTGGAACATGCACGTCAGGCAGTGGAAAATGTAATCACCGTTAAGACCTTGGTCGTTAATGAATGGATCCGTTTGTTGGTCATCGATCCAGAAAAACAGGAAGTGTATACCTATAATAGTGGCGAATGGGACACCAAACCCCTTGCAGATGCAAATGAATCATCCTTAGCGAAGGAGTCAAGTACAATATGAATAAAGTTAAATTCAACTCAGTAAAAAAACTCGAAATCATACTTAGTGGTGAACATCAGGCGTTTGCAACTGACTTGCTCGATAACGCAGGTGTAACAGGCTATACCATTATCAATAACCTTTCTGGTAAGGGTCGCCACGGCTTCCATGAAGGTCATCTGATGTTTAATGAGGAAGATGTATTAATTATGATTATTGCGGTCGTCCCAGAAGAATTAGTGGAACCCATTCTTGATGGGCTTGAACCGTTTTATAGTGAACATTCAGGCGTGGTGTTTATATCCGATATTCAAGTAACGCGGCTTGTAAAATTCAGTAAGTAAGTTTTTGCACGGCAAGGTCTAAATAAATGCGCATTTTCAATGAAATCAGCCTTCAGAATGTACGCGGTGATATCTTTGGTGGTGTCACTGCGGCTGTCATTGCCCTACCAATGGCGTTGGCTTTTGGTGTGGCTTCAGGTGCAGGGGCAGAGGCTGGCTTATATGGTGCAATCATGGTGGGTTTGTTCGCATCATTGTTTGGTGGCTCCCCAACGTTGATTTCAGAACCAACTGGCCCAATGACCGTGATCTTTACCGCAGTCATTGTGAAATTAGTGGCTTCCGATCCGGTTAACGGTATGGCAATGGCATTTACCGTTGTGATACTGGCCGGTGTTTTCCAGATCCTTTTTGGTGTGATGAAGTTAGGTAAATACGTTACCTTAATGCCTTATACCGTTGTGTCTGGTTTTATGTCAGGCATCGGTATTATTCTTATTATATTACAATTTGGACCTCTGCTCGGTCAGGCTTCCCCAGCGGGTGGTGTCATTGGTACGTTAGAAAATGTTCCTGAATTAATAGCAGGCGTTAAGACATCAGAATTGCTTTTAGGCATTATGACTATCGCGATATTGTTGTTAATGCCTGGCAAGCTTAAACGATATCTTCCTCCCCAGTTAATTGCCCTGGTAGTGGGTACAGTTATCTCAATCATGTTTTTGAGTATGGATGAGATACGACGAATCGGGGAGATACCAACAGGGTTACCGGATTTCCAATTACCCGTTTTCTCGAGCAGTGAATGGACTATTATTGTAGTGGATGCCATTGTACTTGGAATGTTGGGTTGTATTGATGCGTTATTAACTTCGGTGGTGGCCGATAGTTTGACTCGAACTCGACACAAGTCAGATAAGGAATTAATTGGGCAAGGAATCGGTAACATGATGTCAGGTTTATTTGGCGGGTTACCTGGCGCTGGAGCCACCATGGGTACGGTGGTAAGCATACAAGCTGGGGCAAGAACAGCGCTATCGGGATTGGTTAGGGCCAGTATTTTACTGGTCGTTGTCTTGTGGGCAGCAGGCTTGACAGCGGTTATTCCTTTAGCGGTACTATCCGGGATCGCGCTAAAAGTTGGTATGGATATTATTGACTGGAATTTCTTAAAGCGTGCTCACGTTATCTCCGGAAAAGGCGCGTTCATTACCTATGCGGTTATACTTCTGACCGTTTTTGTTGACCTGATAGCCGCTGTAGGAATTGGTTTATTTGTTGCCAATGTAATGACGGTGACACGGCTTTCTGCCTTGCAAGCCGATGATGTAAAAGCAATAACCGATCCGGATGAAGCCGACATAGAATTATCAGCTCGCGAAAAAGAATTATTGAAAGCGGCCGAAGGAAAAATTATTCTGTTTTATCTTCGCGGTACAATGATTTTTGGTAATTCTCGAGCGATTTCCCGCAAAAACTCTCAAGTCGAAGGTCGGTGTGCGTTAATCATAGATATTGTAGATGTGACTCACCTCGGTGTTTCTGCAGCTTTGTCGCTAGAAGAATCAATTCTCGACATGATTCGGGCTGAGCGCTTTGTCTACATCGTTGCTGGTGAAGGTCAGCCGTTACAACGTTTAGACAAATTGGGCTTATTACAGAAAATACCAAGTGAGCATATCGTTACAAAACGAATAGATGCACTGGAACATTTGCAAAAACAGCAACCAGGTCAAAATTTATTTAAAGACTGCGGCCATGTTACAGATTGAAAAGTCTGTGCCTGAACGGCTTAATAGTTATGCTAATAACTGGAAAATAATATCATGAATGAAATTAACAAGTTTGGACATAAAGCAATAATCCTGGTCGAAGATGTTGGGTTACTCATCATTGCTATCGCGACAGTGATTGCGATTGGGATAGAAATTATGGTTATGGTCGATGCGCAAACAGTCAGGTTGGCTGACTTGCTTCTCTTATTCATATATCTTGAAGTGTTGGCCATGGTCGCGATGTATCTTGAGTCAGGCAAATTACCTGTGCGGATGCCATTATATATTGCAATTGTTGCGTTAGCGCGTTATATGATTTTAGACATGAAAAGTTTGGATAATTGGCGCATTCTGGTCATTGCCGGTGCAATTTTACTTATCTCATTGGCAATCATAGCACATCGCTATGGCCACACTAAATTCCCATATAAAAAGATAGATGCTAAATGATAAGAACCTAAGCTTGATTGGAAATAGAGTAAGTCATAAGCTTAATTATTTTCGAGGTTTGTTTTCGCCAAGCAATTTTAGGTATTTGTAGTCGGTTACTCTTTTCCATTGGTACTTGGATAACAACAGCACTAACGCCAAAGTGAGTAGATGTAACTCAGGGTAGGTAAGAACGAGAATACCTAAATCTTCGTACATCAGGATTGGGATACAAAATATCGCAATCAGCACGGTCACGCCTAAACGTAATAAAGCGGCATGTGCACCACTTTCATCCATATAACTATAAAAACGATCGACGATGGAAGCCAGGATAATAGTTGGTATTAAAATAATATTTCCACCAGGATTTATAGAAATATATTCTAAAATGGAAACGCTTAACACCATGCTGATCGCTACAAAGGTAAAAATTAGAGATAATCGTGGTGAGCGGGACAATGATTTGGGTAATATCGAGCGACCTAACAGTGTTAGGGTAATGACAATTCCTGCAATAATTAAAGTGATGAGTGGTTCTGCATAAACCATTGCCAAGGCTAACAACGATGCTGTAAAAACACCATAAGGGTAAAACCCTAATACATGGCGAAAAAAGGCCGTTAATAAGACACAAAATGGTAATATGAGTATCTTAATGAGCGTTTGTCGAGTCTCCATATCCAAACGCCTTAAATCAAAAATATCAAAAAAGTTTTTCTCCTGCTCGAAGCGGGCCACACTAAGAATATCTAAATCTTCCGAAATTGAAAATTTCACGTTAATTAATTTACCATTCTCAATGCTAAAGATGCTTTGAGTATCATTATTAAAGGCAACATGTGTGTTAGGTAAAGTTACTTCATATCCTTTTTCCGGATCAAATGCTAACCACTGTTTATCCTCATCGTAAATTTCGACCCGATAGTAGGGTGTATTCGAGGTGTTTTCTTCTAATAAAAAGCCGGTCACTATTCGAGCGGGGATACTATTTTCCCGGCATAAAGCAACCATTAATCTGGCACGTCCTATCGTAGTAGCCTTATTAGCTGGAATAATATGTTTTAATTCATCAAAGCGGTGTCGTTTTCCCTTAACTAATTTTTTGCTGTGCTGAAAAAATTTTTGAATCAACTGTGATTTGTCTGTCACATCTCGTCGAAGATTGTCACTTAAAGTAACTAATGAAGGTAAAGTGATATCGATACTTTCTGATGTTTGTAAGTAGTGTTCACGTTTTTCCGGGGATAGTGCTGGTTTATTATAAAGTTGCGGTTTTGGTGTTGAGCTGACTTGAATTTGGTATTCAATCAATAGTTCGGTGATACCGGATGCTGTGGCTTTGATCCGTGTAAATCCTGTTGCTTTTGGCGTTGAGGTAACAACTTTCAATCCTGGATGGTAAAAGCGCTGACTGATAAGTCGATGAAACGCGCCTATTTTGGGTTTTGCACCGTGTATGATCGTGATGTCCTTGCTAACCTCTATGTGTGCTTGCAGGCTGATTTTCCAGGCGGTGTCTTCGGACAATATACGGTCCGCGTCAAAATATAGCCAGCGTGCTCCCATTAATGCAATTCCAGTCATAATAAACAGGACAATCAGTAGGTGTTTAGTGGCTTTTTCGGTTAATAATCGAACAACCATGAAAATATTGATACCTATTTATCGTAAATCTATGCTTATATAGTACTGATCTGCTCAGAAACAGTCGATAGTGAAAAATTGAGATAATTAAAATGCTGCACATTAAACAACAAATAGGTCTCATTACCTTGTTAGTGTTCAGTGTCGCAACTGAACTGATGGCAAAACAAGTTACCGTCGGTTGGATAGAAACCGTGACACTTGGCCAACAAGAGTTTAGCATTCGCGCCAAGATTGATACCGGTGCAGATAATTCATCCATGAATGCAGAGAAATTTTTGTTATATAGCAAAGAAGGGCGACAGTGGGTGAAGTTTAGCATTGAAAATAAGGATGGACACAGATCAATGATCGATAAACCCATTGTAAAGATGGCTAAGATTAAAAAGAAGGATGGCGGCTCACAGAAACGTATGGTAATTGAATTGGATATCTGTCTCTCGGGAATTAAGAAAAAGGCAAAGGTAAACCTGGTTAACCGAAGTCATTTTAAATACCAAATGCTCATTGGGCGTAGTTTTTTAAATCCAGAGTTTCTAGTTGATTCGAGTAAAACATATATGATCAGACAACAATGCCAGTAAAAAAAAAGAATAAAACGATATTAGGTTGGCGAGAGTGGGTAAGTTTGCCTGAACTTGGAATAGACAATATCAAGGCCAAAATTGATACTGGGGCACGAACGTCTGCGTTACATGCCTTTGACGTAAAAGTAGATAATTCAGAACCTATTCATAAAGTAAAATTTAAAATGCACCCCTTGCAGGATAATAATGACTATGTAGTCGAATGTCAGGCAAATGTACTAGACGAACGAGATGTTACAGATTCCGGGGGCCACAAGGAGAGACGTATAGTAATTGAAACTATTATTGAAATTGGCAAGCATCGATACCCCATCGAAATGACCTTGACCGATAGAGATACGATGAAGTTTCGAATGTTATTAGGACGTACTGCATTAAAACCACATTACATTGTTGATCCTGGAAAATCTTATTTGACCCGCCCGGACAATGACGCGAAGGAGTAATTATGAGAATTGCAATTCTATCACGTAATCCCGGGTTGTATAGTACGAAGCGGCTCATTGAGGCGGTGGAGCAAAGAGGCCATGAGGCTGTGGTATTGGATACTTTACACTGTTATATGAATTCGAGTTCGGCGAAACCTACAGTTCATTATAAAGGCGAAGAGATTAGTCCTGTTGATGCAGTGATTCCCAGGATTGGTGCCTCTATTACTTTTTATGGTTGCGCGGTTTTACGTCAATTCGAAATGATGGGTGTTTATCCCTTGAATGAGTCCGTGGCGATAACCCGAGCCCGTGATAAATTACGATCAACCCAATTGTTATCTCGTAAAGGGGTAGGGATTCCGATTACCGCTTTTGCTAATAAACCAGACGATATCAAGGATATGATAAAAATGGTCGGTGATGCTCCAGTCGTGATAAAACTTTTAGAAGGCACGCAAGGTATTGGTGTGGTACTCGCAGAAAACGAAAAAGCAGCCGAAAGTGTGATACAGGCGTTTATGGGACTTAAAAGTAATATCCTGGTACAGGAGTTTATTAAAGAAGCGGGGGGATCTGACATTCGTTGTTTGGTTATTGGCGATAAGGTTGTTGCTGCGATGAAACGTCAGGGTCCGGAAGGTGAGTTTCGTTCTAATTTGCATCGTGGCGGGACTGCTGAACTGGTAAAATTAACGCCGCAAGAACGTAAGACGGCGGTAAGTGCCGCAAAAATTATGGGGTTGAATGCCTGTGGCGTTGATATTTTACGTGCCACTCGAGGGCCAGTTGTTATGGAAGTCAATTCCTCGCCTGGATTACAAGGTATTGAAACCGCTACCGGTAAAGATGTCGCTGGGATGATGATTGAGTTTATTGAAAAAAATGCTAAGCCGCACCGTACTCGCACGAAAGGCAAAGGGTAACCAGACTTGCAACAGCCATTTATCATTGGTGATACTGCTATTCATCCTGGTACGCGTACTACAGTACAATTACCCATTGCAAGCCTCTATACTCATACTACGATCGAATTACCGATTCATGTTATTCACGGTAAAAGGGAAGGTCCGCGTTTATTTGTGAGTGCTGCAATCCATGGGGATGAGCTAAATGGTGTGGAAATTATCCGTCGCTTACTCAAACAAAAATCTCTGCATAATATTAAAGGCACGCTCATTGCTATTCCTATCGTTAATATGTTTGGGCTTATACAACATTCCAGGTATCTACCGGATCGTAGAGACTTGAATCGTTCATTTCCAGGTTCCGAAAAAGGGCCCCTTGCATCACGGTTGGCAAATATATTTACTGAGTCGATTATCAAACAATGTACGCATGGTATTGACTTACATACTGGTGCATTACACCGAACTAACCTGCCACAAATACGTGCCGACCTGGATGATGAGGAAACTAATGACCTGGCCCGTGCGTTTGGTGTACCCGTGTTAATAAACTCAAACCTACGTGATGGTTCGCTACGCGAAGCTGCAGCCGAACTTGGTGTTAAATCATTATTATACGAGGCCGGTGAGGCACTGCGTTTTGATGATTTTTCTATTACCGTTGGGTTGAAAGGGATTTTAAACGTCATGCGCAAACTGGGTATGCTTAGGCAGGGCAAGCAAAAAGAAGCTAAAGAGCCGTTTATTGCACGATCAAGCGCGTGGCTGCGAGCGCCTCATGGTGGTGTCTTACGCAATATTCAAAAATTAGGTAAACACGTCGACAAGGGCGAATTAATAGGTACTATATCCGATCCAACAGATATATTTAATGATACTGAATACCCTATTCATGCAGTCAGGGCGGGTATTATCATCGGGAAAACCAACTTACCATTGGTTAACGAAGGGGATGCTTTATATCACATCGCATACTTTGAAGATTCAACTGAAGTCGCTCAAGAAGTAGAGAGCTTTGCACAAGATTTTGACCTAGGGTAGAAATATATAGTGAATATCGATTTTTTCTTAAAATGGCTTGAGCTCAATCTAAACCAACCAAATAGCTGGTATCAGGCAGGGATATCTCTTGTTATTATTCTGAGTGTTTGGGTTATTAATTACTATTTAGTCAAATCGATCTCAAAACGTATCACAGTCACTGAAAAAAGAATTCAGCATGTATCATTGCATACATTCCAGAGGCTGTTTGCGCCATTGATTGCCTTGTTATTATTTATGTTGGGTAGAGCAGTCCTGGTCCATCTTGGCTATGCGCATAAAATATTAGACATCGCCGTCCCCTTAGCTGTTTCTCTGGCGATAATACGTGTTGTGGTGTATATGTTGCGAAATGTATTCAAGGCCACTCCATTTATAAAGGCCTGGGAAAATATTATTGTCGTTATCATTTGGGCTTTATTTGCACTGCACGTGTTGGGTTTATTGCCTGAATTTATTGCCGCACTTGATAAAGTCTCGATCAAATTTGGGCAGTCTAAAGTAACCCTGCTTGGATCAATTAAAGCTATATTGTCCGTTGCTGTATTTGTCTTTATTGCTCTATGGATTTCTAATCGAATTGAACGAAAACTATCCAGGACTGAACAATTAGCCAACTATTTGCGAATTGGTATTGCTAAGACAGTACGTGTTATTGCTCTGATAGTCGCATTTATTATTGGATTAGATGTCATCGGTTTTGATTTAACCACATTGACAGTATTAGGTGGTGCTTTAGGCGTCGGTATCGGGTTTGGTCTACAGCGCATTGCAAGCAATTTTATCAGCGGCTTTATTCTAATATTTGATCGCTCCATACGGCCAAATGATGTTATATCGATTGGGGATAGCTTTGGTTGGGTGAAAGAACTTCGTGCTCGCTATGTTGTGATTCAGGATAGAGATGGAGTCGAAACCTTAATTCCGAATGAAAATCTTGTTACATCAGAGGTCATTAACTGGAGCTACACGGATAAAAGCATACGGGTAAAAGCACCGGTTCAGATTAGTTATAATAATGACCCTGAAGATGCGATGAAGTTAATGGTTGAAGCTGCCAATGAAACAAACAGGGTGCTTAAAGATCCACCTGCTGTAGCCCGGCTTTTAGGTTTTGGAGATAACGGTATTAATTTAGAATTAAGGCTGTGGATAGACGATCCGGAAAATGGTGTTAATAATGTCCGTTCCGAAGCTAATCTGGCGATATGGAAAAAATTTAAGGAGCACGGCATTAATATCCCATTCCCGCAGCGTGACGTGCATCTGTATGAAACTATACAAGCAAAAGA
>CAMYMO010000358.1 GCA_947259425.1 uncultured Ectothiorhodospiraceae bacterium
AGGCGATTATGCCGTTGCGAGGCAAGATACTGAATACCTGGGAAGTGGATTCAGCTGAAGTGTTAGGTTCTAAAGAGGTACATGATATCTCGGTCGCGATTGGCGTTGATCCCGGTGTTAAGGATATCTCGCGTTTACGTTATGGCAAGATTATCATTCTCGCTGACGCGGATTCGGATGGCGCGCACATTGCGACCTTATTAACAGCATTGTTCCTGCGACATTACGGGGATTTAGTGGCGGCCGGTCACATTTACGTTGCAATGCCCCCTTTGTTCAGGGTAGACGTGGGCAAAGAGATGTTTTACGCCCACGATGAGGCAGAAAAACAAGGCATCCTGGATCGAATTGCGGCGGAGAAAAAACGCGGTAAGATTGCGGTCACTCGTTTCAAAGGTCTGGGTGAAATGAATCCATTACAATTACGTGAGACGACCATGGATCCCGATACACGACGCCTCGCGCAGCTATCCGTTAAACCGGGTGATGGCACTCATACCATGATGGATATGTTGCTTGCCAAAAAGCGTGCTGCGGATCGCAAGGCCTGGCTGGAGAAGAGTGGCGACCTCGCTAATGTTTAACCATTTTGAAAAGAATATAAAAAGATAGACTATGAGTGACGAAGACGTAACTGACGATAACGTTGATCTGCTGCCGTTAAAAACCTTTGCTGAGCAGGCGTATCTTGATTACTCCATGTATGTAATCCTGGATCGTGCCTTGCCCAATATCGGCGATGGTCTCAAGCCCGTACAACGTCGTATTGTCTACGCCATGTCTGAATTGGGTCTGCGTGCCGGAACCAAATTCAAAAAATCAGCCCGAACGGTGGGTGACGTATTAGGTAAATTCCATCCGCATGGTGACAGTGCCTGTTATGAAGCCATGGTGTTAATGGCGCAACCGTTTTCTTATCGTTATACCTTACTCGAAGGTCAAGGCAACTGGGGATCACCCGATGATCCAAAATCCTTTGCTGCGATGCGTTATACCGAATCACGTTTATCCGCATATGCGAACCTGTTATTAAGTGAGTTAGGGCAGGGAACCGTTGACTGGCTACCCAATTTTGATGGCAGTTTAGAAGAACCAAAACAATTACCGGCCCGTGTCCCCAATATTTTACTAAATGGGACAACCGGTATCGCGGTGGGTATGGCCACCGATATACCGCCACATAACCTACGCGAAGTGGGTAATGCCTGTATTCATTTGTTAAAGACACCTAAGGCAACCCTGGCCGATTTGATGAAATTTGTTAAGGGCCCTGATTATCCTACCGAAGCTGAAATTATCACGCCGCGTAAAGAAATCAAGGCGATGTATAATAAAGGTACAGGTTCAATCAGGATGCGCGCCAAGTATGAGAAAGAAAAAGGCGATATCATCATAACGGCCTTACCTCACCAGACCTCACCGGCGAAAGTGTTAGAACAGCTTGCCGCGCAAATGACCGCGAAAAAATTACCAATGGTCGTTGATCTGCGCGACGAATCGGATCATGAAAACCCCACGCGCCTGATTATCGTCCCTAAGTCAAAACAGATCGATGTCGACGAACTGATGACACACCTGTTTGCGACGACCGATCTGGAACGTACCTATCGCGTTAATATGAATGTGATTGGCCTTGATGGCCGCCCCGGGGTAAAAAACCTGCGTGAAATGTTACTCGAGTGGATTGAGTATCGTTTAAATACAGTGACTCGACGTTTAGAGTATCGATTGACCAAGGTTAAAGAACGTTTACATCTATTAGATGGTCTACTGATTGCCTTTTTGAATCTTGATAAGGTCATCAGGATTATACGCAAAGAAGATGAACCCAAAAAGGCCTTGATTAAAGCCTTTAAACTCAGTGAAATTCAAGCCGATTATATTCTTGATACCCGTTTACGGCAGCTTGCCCGACTCGAAGAAATGAAGATCAAAGCGGAGCAAAAAGAATTGCGTAAGGAACGCAAGGAAATCGAAGGTATTTTAGGTTCTAAAGCAAAACTAAAAACCCTGGTTCGCAATGAATTAAAAGCCGATATTGACGAGTTTGGTGATGCCAGACGCTCTCCAATCGTATCGCGTGAGGCCGCACAAGCGATGGACGAGACAGAGTTAATCAGCTCTGAGCCCGTTACCATTGTCTTATCTGAAAAGGGCTTTGTCCGTGCGGCGAAGGGGCATGAAGTTGATCCCATCACTATGAATTATAAAGCCGGTGATCAATATTTAGATTCTGCGATGACCAGCTCAAATCAACTGGCTATTTTTATTGATTCTACCGGCCGCACCTATGCGGTCCAGTGTCACACCCTGCCATCTGCTCGCGGATTGGGTGAACCTTTAGCGAGCCGATTAAATCCACCACCCGGCTCGAAATTCTGTGGTGTGGTAACGGGTGCCTCGGATAGTTTGGTGTTACTAACCTCCGATGCAGGTTATGGATTTGTAACGACGATTGAAGACATGATTACCCGTAACAAGAAGGGTAAGGTGTTAATGAAAGTACCACCTGGGGTATCGGTGTTACCCCCAGTTATCGTGCCGAGTATGGAAGATTACTGGGTAGTGATGGTGACCAGTGCCGGAAATATGTTGATACATCATATCGATGAAATTCCGGTGATGCCAAAAGGTAAGGGAATTAAAATTATTAATATTCCAGCGGCCAAATTAAAAAGTCGTGACGAGATAGCAACGGCGGTGGCGGTTATTAATGACCAGGATAGTCTTCAAATTACATCGGGTAAACGTCAAAAGATTTTCAGCCAGGATGATATGGCCTCATTTGAAGGCGAACGAGCCCAGCGTGGACATAAGCTGCCACCAGGACTTAGAGCGGTGGAGCGTTTAATACCGATTCATGAGGAACAAGAAACGTAGTCTTGGAGTGATTATTTCTAGTAGATAATCCTTTCCCAATTTTTATTTCGAGCCGTTTTTTTCTGCCGGTGGCGAGACCGTCGTTTTCTGACTTTTTAATTCTTCTACTTTATCAATCACTTTCTGAGCTCGTTCAATGTGGCTCAATAAATATTCATTATTAGGATCCAGTTCACGCACATCATTCCAAACAGCCAAGGCTTGTTTAATCTCGCCCTGGCTATAAAGTTTGCGCCCCATCTCAACCCGGGTGTTTACATTATCCTTAATGCGTGAGTTCAATTCCTGTTTGAATGCACGAACCAGGGCATGTTTTTTATCGGTCATCGGAATTTTTCGATAAAGCTTTGAGGCCTGTTTAAGATCACCCGCTTGCATGCTGGATTTGGCTTTGGTTAATAGTCCACGAGCTTTTTTTGACAAAACCAATGTTTCACGTTTTTCAACCTTCGATAATTCTTTTTGTATATCACTTATCGATGATCTTAATGCTTTGCTGGGTTTCAGCTCATCCGCTAACAAGAAACATTGTTCGGCTAATTCAAGATCGCCGATATTCATACCTTCAATTCCACAGACGACGAGTTGTTGATAGACCTGCTCAGATTCCTGTTTATGTTGCTGTAAGGCTTTTTTTGCAGCCCTTTCATCAGGCATGGTTTCTGATAATTCTTTTTGGACATCTTTATTTTTTACAAGCCATTCAGCCTTATTAATATATAATTGGTAATACAGACTTTTAAGATGCTGGGCACGCTTTTGAATGAATTCCCGGTGTGCTTTTTGCAATTGCTCACTATCTGGTAATTTGCCAAGGCTGTAATTCAATGATTTTTCAGCGGTGTGCCAGTCTTTGGCTTCGATATGAGCATTTATTTCGCGGAGTTTTATTTTCTCGAATTTCTGCGCGGTTTTTTCAATTTTTACTTTACGTTTTTGTAATTTATTATACTGGGGATGGCTTTTACTAACATACGATATAGTATCAAGGGCTTTTGTGTATTCGTGTTGTTTAACCCATTGATCAATTTGCTTGTCCAGATCTTTGTCGAAGGAATGCATTAATGCGCAGCCAGGCAACAGCAGAACATTTAACATCACAAGGGAAAATATAATTGATTTCATTACGCAACATTCTGAGTAGATAAAATATCGTCAAGTTGCTCATTAATAATTTGACTGTATTCTGCTTTGACATCGGTTAACACATAAGTAGTCACCGGATCGGCGATACCACGTAGTCGTATTGATTTGTGTCGATGAGCTAATACCAACCACTGTACATCAGCATCTTTGACAAAATAATCGGTGACAATGACTTGTCCACGTTCGGCAACTGAATGGAGACGAGCAGCCAAATTGACTGATTCACCTACAACTGTATATTGCATACGATCATCTGATCCCATGTTTCCGGCCAGCATTTCACCACTGTTTAAGCCTATGCGAAAATGGATCGCT
Organism: uncultured Ectothiorhodospiraceae bacterium; assembly: GCA_947259425.1. Lineage (GTDB taxonomy): Bacteria > Pseudomonadota > Gammaproteobacteria > UBA6429 > Thiohalophilaceae > SZUA-24. The sequence continues at coordinate 4,342 of CAMYMO010000358.1, forward strand.
TCTTTACCTTGCTGGATACGTTCCATGTTTAATCGATCAACCATGCGTTGAATCATAACAGCACAAAGCACGGCGTTAAATTTATGATCTTTGTCTTCCTCAGGGGCACCAAATACGATCATGGCGCAATCGCCCATGTATTTATCAACCGTCCCATGGTAGATCTTACTGGCCATATTGATATATCGGAAATATTCATTGAGTAAAGTGGCCACTTCTTCAGCGGGTAACCGTTCGGACATTGAAGTAAATCCGACGATGTCTGCAAATAACGCAGTAGCTTGCACGCGTTTACCACCTAATGATACGCCATCCAGGTTCTCCATGATCTGTTTAGCAACTTTGGTTGAAACAAAACGAGAAAAAGCGCTTTCAACCTGATTTTTTTCAAGCAAGCCATTTGCCATGGTGTTAAAGGCATTGATTAAGTAACCAATCTCGTCATTGCGTTGTTCGGGTAGCCGGAAGGCATAATCACCTTCATGGATAGCTCGACTGGCATCCATTAGATCGTAAATTGGACGTGATAACTTTTTACCCGCAAAAAAGGCCGTTATGATCCCGAGAATAATCATAAAGATAGTCGCGCCGGTAATCGCGCGTATGGTTTCATGCAAGGATTGAGATAGCGCAGATTTGCTGTAGGTAATTAAGGCATGTCCTGCGATCAGGTCCTGATACTGTATGGGCGTAATAAAGGAAATAACATCAAGCGGATTATTTGTTTCATCACGGTCAGACCATTCCAGTACATAATGTTTATTTTCAAATGGTTTCGATTGTTCATACATCTTGTTGATGTCATGAACCGGAAGACGTCCGGAATGACCAAGCACTTTACCATCATGCGAATAGATAACGGCGCCGAGGACATTTTCATTTTTACCGAGATTACTCACGAGTACCATTAGGCTTAAGATATCATCTGACAGCACCAGTTCCTTAGAGGATTCAGCCAGGTGATCGACCATGGTCTGACCGAATTCATTAATTTGGGTGCGTAACAAATTTGACTGGTTAGAAACGATCATCAAGCCCAACAGGCTCATTCCCGATGCGATTAATACTGTCAGAATAATGGCGAGTTTATAGGCGATTGGGACCTGTTTAGGGCCTAACCGGACGATATAGGCACCTAGCCGCGCCAATAATGATGGCGCAGGGGCAGCCGAAGCAGCGTGGTCAGTCGCACGTCTGTCGTTCTGGGGCTGTATTGGCTGTTTTTGGGACATTCCTGGCCTATGGTGATTGATCATGCTAATGAAAAAGAAGCAATATTTGATCCTGAATGGTCTGCGCTGCGTATAATATCATGCTGTATACGAGGAAATTAACTACTTCTTAAATATAGTTATCGAAGATTTTGAGTCGAGCGGACAGTAAACCTGGATAAAACATGACGTCGGTCACAGTGGCGAGATGGCTCGATAAACATATTTAAATAAAGGGATTAGATTGTGAGCCAGTCCAATAAAATGCTGATTTTATTTGCCTGTATTTTTAGCATTTATGCTCAGGTCTTATTGGTATTTTTTCTGATATTTGGCCAATTGACGGCGATGAGCTTGCTGCTTTTACTGGTTTTAACACTATGTGGTGTTGGCTTCAGCTTTGGCTTGGGTTTTGTCAGTCAATTATATTCGCCCGATCGTTCAGCTCGTGTGCAGTGGTTAGCGTTAATGAGCCAGCAACTTGCTCGTCGCGCCAACATCGCGCAACCAGCAATCTGTATTTTGAATACAGTCGGTATTAATGCCTTCGCGCTCGACAGTATTTTTGGTCGTGGTTATGTATTGCTGCATGCACAAATATTTTCCTCGTTAACTCAAGATGAGGTGGAGGCGGTGCTGGCTCATGAAATCTGCCACATTGCCCAGGGCCATGCGAGCATCTTAACCTTTGTGCAGGGAATGACCGTAGTGATTACCATTCCCGTTGCGTTCCTGTTGAATCTCTGTTTCAGTCTGTTTACCGGTTTAGGTCATTTTCGGCATCGACTGATAAAATTGAACAGTCTTATTTTATTTTTGAGTTTCCCGCTGACCAGTATTTTAGTCATGTTAGTGACGCGTCAATGGGAGTATGAGGCTGATCGCTGTGCAGCCGGTATTGTTGGCAAACAACAATATTTACAGGTATTGCGGTGTTTGCATGGTAGTTTTTTTCAACATCCTAATTTTCTTTCTCGATCGACCTGGCTGCCTGGCACAGGCTCGAACGGGTTGAGCCGGTGGCTAAAACGTCCGATTAATGGATTATCGCACCCGAGTTTGGCCCAACGAATCAATGCCTTGCAGATGATTGGCTCATAACCGCATTTTCACTTAGAATGCGCCGCTAAATTATCTTTATGGAGTCAATATGTCACTAATTCGTCCATTCCGTGGTTTAAGGCCAAAAGCAGAATTTGCAACCGATGTGGTTGCTCCGCCTTATGATGTTCTTAATACTGAGGAGGCGCGCCAGCGTGCCGCCGGTCGGCCACATAGTTTTTTACACATTTCAAAGCCTGAGATCGATTTAGCAGAGGGAACGGATCCGTTTGATGCAAGTGTCTATCAGAAAGGTGCTGATAATCTGTCTAAATTAGTGACGGCAGAAATCTTAATTCGTGAAGATAAGCCGGTTTATTATGCTTATCGGCTTGATATGAACGGTCATCAGCAAATCGGTTTGGTGGCAGCCGCCTCGGTAAAAGATTACGACTCAAACCGAATTCGTAAACATGAATACACTCGTCCTGAAAAAGAAGATGATCGGGTTAAGCAAGTTGATGCATTGAACGCGCAAACCGGTCCGGTTTTTCTGACTTATCGTCAGGATGACACCGTAGATGGTATTGTTAACAATGTTATCACTCAATCCCCATTGTATGATTTGACCGCCGATGATGGGGTACAACATACGATTTGGATTATTGATGATGAGCAGGATATTGCTAAGCTGACGGCTACCTTTGACGCGATGAATAATTTATACATCGCAGATGGACATCATCGCTCAGCGGCGGCATCGCGTGTTGCGGCTATGCGTAATAAAAACAGCAACGCGAGCGGGGAACAGAATCATGATTATTTTCTATCCGTGATATTCCCGGACAACCAGATGATGATCCTGGACTATAATCGAGTGATAAAAGATCTTAACGGTTTATCCAATGACGAATTTCTCAGTCAATGTGCCGAATGCTTTGATATACAAACAGCTGATCAGGCGGTTAAGCCAGAAAAGCCGTCTGTTTTTGGTATGTATCTGGATCACCAGTGGTATCGGTTACAGATAAAAGATGCGCTCATTCCCAAAGATGATCCGGTCGGACGATTGGACGTCAGTTTGTTGCAGAATAATTTGATTACGCCTATTTTGGCCATCGATGACCCGCGTCGCGATAAACGAATTGATTTTGTCGGGGGGATTCGTGGTTTAGCTGAACTCGAAAAGCGGGTTGATAGTGGTGAGATGCAGGTTGCTTTTGCTCTGCATGCAACACAGTTAGATGATTTGATGGCCGTTGCCGATGCTGAAGAAGTGATGCCACCCAAATCGACCTGGTTTGAACCTAAATTAGCGGACGGTCTGGTTTCAAACGTATTGGATTAAACGCCTTCTTCGAAGTCAAAATTCATTTCGGTGTTAGGGTGTTGTAAAAAGTAACCCTGAATAAAATCAACAGCACATTGCCATAACACCGCAAGTGAATTTGCGTCTTCGACGAATGCTGCGATGGTTTGAATATTCTTTGCATTAGCGTGTTCGGCGATGCTTTTTACTTTTTCCTGATTTTCAACACTCTGTGCCAGACCATGGATCAGCTTCATGTGTACTTTAATGTAGCTGACTTTTAAGTGTTTCAGTGACTGGTAGGTGTTTTGTTCCATACCAAAATTTTCCAGGGTTGTGCGGCAATGCAATTCGTTCAAGCCACTAATAACAACCTTGGCTTGTTTAAGAAAGTTCAATGCGGTCTCTTCACTGATCTCGAAGACCAGGCTATCAGCGTCCAGTTTCAAAGTGTTAATCCGATCGCGCAACCAAGTTAAAAATTCTGGGTCAGTTAACGATGCGCTGGATAGTTTGATAAATAACCGAGTCTTTTTTCCCTCTTTATGAAGTTTGGACAACATCAGGAATGAATTAACCATAACCCAACGATCGACAAAATTCATTAATCCCGCTTGTTCGGCTGCGGGAATAAATTCACCAGGTGGAATCTTATTGCCTGATTCGTCATTCATTCTTAGTAATACTTCATAATGAGCGCCTGGTTCACCATGCAGGCTGACGATAGGTTGGAACAATAGGTTAAATTTATTTTCTTTTAACGCTGTTTTAATCCTGGTTGCCCAGACATCGGCTTGTTCATGCTCTGCCATTTCTTCGATGGCAGGATTATAAATATGATAATTATTTCCACCCTCTTTATGTGCAATCAAGCAACCTTTTTCGGCACGTGTGATACAGTCATGACTATTTGAAGTCGTTTCGTTAAGCAAGGTGATGCCGATACTGGCGGTGGATTGTACGGTCTTGCCACCAATGTCGGCAAAATGTTCGGCGATAATTTTACAAGTGGCACGCGCGATTTTTTCAATCTGTTTTGCATCGGTGTTTTGTGCTAACAAGATAAAAACCGGACCTTCAAAACGTGCAAGCATACCGAAGTTTGCAAGTTTATCTTTCAATAATGCGGCAATATCGGTCAGCATATGATCACTTGCACTTATGCCATGTTCACTACGAATGTCCTGATACATATCTAACGAGATGTAGAGCACCGCGCCTTTGGCCTGATCTGCAATGGCACGCGCAATAAACTGATCCAAATGTTCGATAAAGAAGTTTCGATTATATAAACCCGTCAACAAATCAAGTTGACTCATTGCACTTAGTTTTTGTTCTAATTCTTTGCTATTGGAATTATCTCGAATAATAATCTGGGTACAGGATTCGCTTTCATAACTGGCCGGCGAAAATTCCATTTTAATTTTAAATTTTTCATTATCGGTTTTTTGGCCATGAACAGTCAGCTGGCTGTCCATGGATTCACCTTTGGCGT
>CAMYMO010000359.1 GCA_947259425.1 uncultured Ectothiorhodospiraceae bacterium
ATGAACGTATGATCGAGAGGGTTAAAGGTGGGGATGGTGAATATTGGATAGAACTTCTCATCAGCATGACAAAAGGAGCGGTCGCAGGTACAAAGGTAGTCGGTCCCAACATCGGCCTCGTTGGTGGTGAGGAGCTGTCATTAGATGGTATGAAACTAAAAATTCATCATACTGGCCACGCGCACACTGATCATGATCTTATGATCGAAGTCAGCGAAGACAAGGTATTATTTTTTGGAGATATAGTGGCAACCAAGCGAGTCCCTAATTCGGACGTACCTCAGGATGCGAATTTCAAGGGAACAATCATAGCCATTAAGACTATGCTAGATAAACCAATCGATATTTATATACCTGGACACGGTAAGAGTGGTGGTCGTGAAGTGCCTGAGTCCTCTTTGAATTTCCTGGAAGCGCTCCATTCCTCTGTTTCTAAATACTTTGACGAAGGCTTAGAAAGCTTTGAAATGAAGAAAAAAGTTAGAACAGATTTGAATGAGTATAAAGATTGGAATAACTTTATTGAGATTGATCGTGTAATAAATTATGTTTACCAAGAAGTTGAGCGCGATAACTTTTAGTAAAACCAGTCGTTCGGTTAACTTGTCATTCAAGTTCGTGGACGCCAGAACTGCTATGAACCACTCCATTAAAAATTGACACCTATAAATTAGAAGGGGCGTCAATTTTATTTGGGAGGTTCACTTCGCTTGTTTTTGGTGACTTTAAACTGGTTAAACAGATTTTAGAATCGATTGGTATGTTCCCTACAGCAACAATCTTATTTTTACTTGGCCTACTATTTTTATTTGATACTATTAAGGCATTTAATAACACCAGGAATGAAAAAATAATCTGATAAATCGTTCTAGTTCGTGATACCCCGCCGTTTCGCTGTTTGGCAGCCAATTGTTTCAATCGTTGAATTCTTATACAATTGTAAATATTAGCAACAGTCTCCTCTGTAATTTAACGGTACAAAACGATGAATAGAGCCTGCCCGATAGTATTAAGGAACAAGAATAATCAGCTTGAACTGCTTGCCTTCAAACACCCCAATGGCGAGAGTCAATGGGTTAAAGGTAAGCTAAATAAAGGGGAGCATCTTGAGAGTGCGTGTATTCGAGAGCTCGAAGAAGAATCCGGAATTCAGGCACAGGTGGTGAGACAACTGGGAACCTGGGATTCTAATTTTAAAAACCAGATATGGGGTTTCTGCCTGATGCACTATGACGGTTTACAACCGGATACTTGGGAGTTTGAGACCAAAGATGATGGTGGCCACCTGTTCAGTTTTTTCTGGCAGCCGTTGAATCGCCCGCTAAGCGGAAACTGGAAAGACGTTCACCAAAACGCATTTCAATATATCAAGGCTGCTTTGGGTAAATAAAAGTCTGAAATAAAACTGTTGTATTAGAAATGTATAGGTCTACAAAAATACAGACAACAATCTCTACCCTGAAGGAAATTCAACAAGCTGGTGTGTCACTTACCGAGGCAACCCGATCACTCCATAGAAATGAAAATGTTCCATTTGATGATATTTGGCCGGCGATTATGCAGCTACGTCAAATTAGTGAAAAGGAAGCCATGCAGCTCACCAAGCAATGGTGTGTGCCTTAGTGGTATCAGGCGTGAGAATATTCTTGGTTTAATGATGCGAATTTATCTCTGGCCATCGAATTTAAAATTGAAATAAACAACTTGATGCGGCGGCCGTGCCGACTTTTTAAGCTTTGCTTGCGTAATGAGTTTGTTTGAACTATCTCGAATAACTGGGGTGCAATGTGTTGTTGTGGTTTGTCCTATTCAGACCCCTAAACTATTCGGAAATGAGTGTTACACTTGATAGTATCAATGAATAGAGGTGGCTCATTATGCCGATGTTTAAGCAGCCCGCAAAAGAATACGATCATGTCTTTCTGGAAGATACCGATGAACCCCTTCCGGAGAAACTGAATCCGAGTACCCGCTATCTGTTCCTCAGCACGGTGGCGAAGGGCGGCAAGTCGTTGATCAAATCCTGTAAGGACAGGCATTTAAATCGGCTGGTTGCGTACAAGACATTACGTCCTGAATTTCAGAACGATGAAATCGAAACGACACGCTTGTTACGTGAAGCCCGGGTTTCCGCGATGCTCCAGCACCCTAACACCATGCCGGTTTATGAGGTGGGTCGTGACAACCGAGGATATTACTACTTCACAATGAAGTTGGTTCACGGTTATACCCTGCGCGAGATTATGGATTATCGCGAACGGTATGATCTGACCCAGCTGATTGAGGTGATACAAGATATTGCTCGTGCCTTAGCTTATGCACATGTACACGGTGTGGCCCATCGTGATATCAAACCTGAAAATATCCTGGTGGGTCCTTATGGTGAGGTCTTGTTGCTTGACTGGGGATTAGCCAAAGTATGGCGCAAAGACGGAACAACGCTCGTTGAGGATAACGATGAAAGCAAATCAATTATTGATTCTGATAAAACAATGACCGGGCACGGAAAGTTACAGGGTACGTTATGTTACATGTCTCCAGAGCAAATCCGTCGCGACCCGGATATTAGTTTTAGCACCGATATCTACAGCCTCGGTTCAGTGCTCTACGAAGTACTAACCGGCCAACCTCCCTTCAATAGCGACAAAACATATGAGGTACTGGACATGGTACAAAATCAGCAACCCGCCAAACCCTCAGAGATCAGCCAATACCCGGTTCCGAAAGTCCTGGAAACACTGTGTTTGAAATGCCTCAATAAGAGACCGCCTGAGCGACCTGCTTCTATGGAAGATGTACTACAGATCCTGCAACATAACTGGTCGGCCGATCTATTACGCAGTAACCGTTAAGCCAGCTCAAAAGACCAGGAAAAATTGAGGTATAAAAAAACCGGCGTAGTCACCTACCCCGGTTTTTTATTTAGACCTGATACTTCTTTATTAGGTGCTTAATTTACGCCAGGGCTTCCTTGGTGATCTTAACGATGATTGAAGCGACCTTATAAGGATCAGCATTGGATGAAGGTCGGCGATCTTCCAATCGTCCTTTCCAGCCATCTTCTACTGTACTAACAGGAATACGAATCGATGCACCCCGATCCGATACACCATAGCTAAACTGATCGATAGATTGTGTTTCGTGTCTACCCGTTAAACGTTGCTCATTATGTGCACCGTAGACGGCAATACATGCAGGAATATTCGGGCCCTTACCGAATTCTTCACAAATCTTGGTGAACACAGTTTCATCACCAGAGTCACGCATTGGGCCATTGGAGAAGTTGGCGTGCATACCAGAACCGTTCCAGTCTGTGTCACCTAGTGGTTTTGGATGCCAGTCAATGGCCAGGTCATGTTGCTCAGCCGTACGCTCTAATAAGTAGCGTGCCAACCAGATTTCATCACCTGCGCGTTTTGCACTCTTGGCGAAGATCTGGAATTCCCACTGACCAGCCGCCACTTCTGCATTGATACCTTCAACGTTAAGGCCTGCTTCTAAACACAAGTCAAGATGCTCTTCAATCAGGTCACGCTTGTAAGCATTGCGAGCACCGACCGAACAGTAGTATGGGCCTTGTGGTGGTGGATAACCGCCGGCAGGGAAACCGGGTGGTAAATTCGTGTCTGGATTCCAGAGGAAATATTCCTGTTCGAAACCAAACCAGAAATCTTCATCGTCTTCGTTCTCATCAATAGTCGCACGTCCATTAGACTCATGCGGTGTACCATCCGCATTTAGAACCTCAGTCATCACCAGGTAAGAGTTAGTACGAGCTGGATCAGGAATGATGGCAACCGGCTTTAACAAACAATCAGAGGCATTGCCTTCTGCTTGTTCGGTAGAGCTGCCGTCAAATACCCACATCGGACAATCCTCCAGTTTGCCGCCGAAATCAGAACGGACCATGGTTTTGCTGCGCAGACTCTGAGTCGGCTTATAGCCGTCGAGCCAGATGTATTCCAACTTACTTTTCATGTTTTTATAATCTCCAAGCTTAAAGATAAATTTTTACGCTATGGCGTAATGTTAAATGCATCATTTGACCAAAGCCCTGTCGGACTACCGGCCTATGATGCGAAACGGGTTAGCTCTATACATGATTCGAGGGCCATTCTGAGTGCCATGTCATGCCCATTTTCGGGCATTAAATCCTCAAATCTTTGATCAAGCTGAGCACTATATAGTTACCTAAGCATCATCGATGCCACTTTCTAAATATACTTTAAAAACAAATAGATACAGAAAATCATGGTCCATTATCACAGTATAAACGCACCAATACAGACAATTTATTCATTGAAATGCACCGATATTGTGCGTTCTTTCAAAATGGGTTAACGCTTGGGATTTGGAGGCTGTGCCGGTTCTGGGAGCCGCCAGGTTACCCCCGTTTATAGCTGTGGGGATGTGGTGGCTCAAATACTTTCCAGCAGAAAATGAAAGCTGCTGATGTTGTTTCAACTTAGTTCTATTTGAACCGTTCAGAACGTCAGATTGTATATGCTTAATAAAAATAAGCTATATCACTCATTTTGTACATATAATAATCATAACAAGCGAATTTTCAGGTATTTTCGGCGATTAGTTAAAGTTTTATCTGCAATATCCGAATCCATGTGTATTGATAGCCTCTTTGTTATGTTGGGCAGGATGCATTGGTGATCATGGATGATCGCAGCTATCTCCGATTTAAAATACTCGAGTCAGACAGGACTTGCTGGTCTACACCCTGACAGGAGGTCAGCATTTTCAATCTATTCAAAAAGCACTCATCGAATAACCGTTTCGTGGGACTAGGTCTTAGCCATGATGGTGTTGGGTTGGCACATCTCTCTCATCACAATGGCGTATATAGACTAGAAGACGTCGATTTTTCTGATAGCCGTGATGTACAGCAGCTGGATACGATTTTAAGTAATTGGGTTGATGAATATCAGTTAAAACAACTTAGCACCAATTTTGTCCTGGCGGCTGATGAGGCCAATATCCTGCTGACGGAGTCGCCTGAAGTGAATGACTCTGAATTACAGCAGGCAATGCGCTGGAAACTCAAAGACAGTTCTGAAGTTAACATCAAAGATTCAATCATTGATTGTTTTTCTATCCCTGGTCAACGTGAACGTGGTCGTCAATCGATGGCTTATGTGGTGACGGCTAAAAAGAATTTGTTAAAAACCTATGTACGGTTGGTGGAAAAAAACCAACTCTGTTTGAAAAGTATTGATATTAAGGCCTTGGCGTTGAGAAATATCGCGCATTTAATGCCTGAGGAGAAATATGGCGTTGCACTCTTGCAGCTTGATCCTGAGTCTGGTTTGTTATCGATATCCCGTGAGGGGAATTTGTTTTTAGCACGTGATCTGGAAGTGGGTTACCAACAGGCTGCAGCCGTTGATAAAACCGAAACAGCAGAATTTGGGCTTTCATCTGATATTCAGAACAGCATTGAAAATATTGTATTGGAAGTGCAGCGTTCGCTTGATTATTACGAACGTTATTTTGCGCAGGCACCGATACAAACCCTGGTGATAGCACCCTTGCCGGTTGAGGTGCCAGGCATGATTGATTCCATCTCTAACCAACTTGGTATCAATGTTTTCGAGATGGACCTGCATGATATTTTAGACATTAAAAATCCAAAATTGGAACGCAGTTTGCAATCACAATATTTATCTGCCATTGGTGCGGCCTTGCGATTTAGCCATATGAATATAAAGGACCCGAGATAGGTTAAGAGAATGCAACAAATAAACCTGTTCCAATCAAGTTTAGGCTCGTCACAGAAACACTTACCTGTGCAAATGGCGGGTTATTTACTGGCGACCTTTGCTGCGCTAATAACATTGATTACGGGAGTGCAGTGGTGGTTGCTTTCGAGTAAAGAAAACGAAAAACAAATCATTATCCAAACGAAAAAAGATATTTTAATAGAGATAGAAACCATTACAACGGAAATAGCCCGGATCAGTGATGACTCAGAGTTAAAAGAAACCCTTGTTAACAAAGAATCCGAACTTAAAAATAAAAAACATGTGCTACAGGTTCTATCTGCACAACGTTTTGGCAATACTAAGGGGTTTGTTTCACACCTAACCGGTTTGTCACGCCAACATATTGATGGTATGTGGTTAACGAATCTGAGGATTCACCAGGGGGGAGAAAAGCTTAATTTACAGGGAAGCACATTCAGTCCTGAACATGTCCCTAAGTATTTACAAAATCTAAGCAAAGAGCCAAGTTTTGAAGGCGTCGAATTTAAAACTTTTCTAATGCAGCGCAATATTGATACAAACCGGATTGATTTTGATATTCGTTCCAATCAAAAAGAGGCCGGCTGATGCGCGATCTAGTCCTGAAATATAAGGAAAAATATGAAGAGCTGAGTTTTCGCGAGCAAATCATGATCATGATCAGTGCATTGACTTTACTGGGACTAATTTGGTTTCTATATCTGTATGAGCCATTATATTTAAAAACGAAATCGGCTAGCTCTGATTTGGTCCCGCTAAAAAGCAATATTAATAAATTAGTGGCACAAAAGAAACAACTTGAATCAAGGCGTGACACCGATCCACACCTTGATATTAAAAAAAGAATTACCCTGGTTTCGAATGAATTGGAAAAATTAAACACCGAGTTGGATGAAAAATTTCATGGTTTGATTACACCTAAGAAAATGGCGCGCGTATTGGAGTCTGTGCTGAGACAACAGAGTACTTTAAAGTTAGTGAGTGTTCAGAGTCTGCAATCGGAATCACTTATTAAAAAATCAGAAAAGTCGGATGATGAAATACAGGAACAAGAGAAAAATAAAGTTGAAGTATACCGTCATGGTATGCAGATCGAGTTTGAAGGGAATTACCTGTCGGCGCTGAAATACCTGCAAACGCTTGAGTCTTTAGACTGGGAATTTTACTGGGACGACGTGATATTAGAAGTAACGGACTATCCTAAAGCACGCATCATTATTACAGTTCATACCTTGAGCTTACGTGATTTCTGGATTGGTGTTTAAGATGTTAAGTGTCAAAAAACCCCATTTTATGCGCCTTTTTACCCTTATCGCGGCATTATTTTGTCATATTAGTGTTTCGGCCGAGGTCTTGGTAGACCCCACGCGCCCACCCAGTCACCGTTTACCGGCAAAAACATCAATTGGCATAAATGCTGCACCTAAATGGGTATTGTCCTCAACGTTAATTGCACCTGCGCGCCGATTGGCAACGATAAATGGTAAGACGGTGAGCATTGGTCAACGAATCGGGACGGCAAAAGTAATATCGATTGAACCGTCACAAGTTGCCTTAAAAGAAGGAAATAAAAAAATTGTTTTGCACTTATTGCCAAACGGAATTAAAAGGACTCGTTAACGGATGAGATTACGGTTAAAAATAGCTTTTCTCTCTGGATTGACTTCCGTTTTACTGGTGGCCTGCAGTGCACCTGCGCCTAGAGATAATCGAACCACGGATTTAATTAATGCGACGCTTGATAGCAGTTACAAAGATAGTCAATTGCATGGACCACAGGCGGTACCCGAGCAGATTAATCAGGCGTTACTTCCAAAGATAGAATTAGATCTACCCGGGCAAACTGGCATCGATGTTGAACCGCGTTTTGATATTAAAGTCAATCAAGCCCCTGCTCGTCAGTTTTTTATTGGTTTAGTTGAGGGTACGTCCTATAACATGGTTGTGCACCCGAAGGTTAAGGGTCGAATTACACTGGACCTTAAAAACGTGAGTGTTAACGATGTAATGGAAATAACGCGTGATATATATGGGTTTGACTATGAGCATACTCATACCGCTTATCATGTATTTCCAGATGCGATACGCAGTAAAATATTTAAACTTGATTATTTGGCAATTAAACGCGCGGGGCGCTCAAGATTCAGGGTAAGTTCGGGTCAGGTGAGCGAGCGCTCCAGTAATAGAAACAATAGTCAAAATAATACAAATTCATCGAGTAATAATAACAATTCAGGTCGAGTTCGAAATACGATCGCATCAAGCAGTCTTGATACAACCAGTGAATCTGACTTTTGGCTGGAATTAAAAGCATCACTACATGCGATTATAGGTAATGGTGAAGGTCGCAGTGTGGTTGTGAGCCCGCATTCGGGCGTGATAGTGGTCCGTGCGATGCCAAATGAATTGCGTTCTATCGATCGATATCTAAAAACAACACAAAAAATTATGCATCGCCAGGTATTGCTCGAGGCGCGCGTCATCGAGGTGACGTTATCAGATGGTTTCCAAAGTGGAATCAATTGGGCGGCATTAAAACAAACGCCTAATAGTTCTGGAGTGATTGCGCAAACCGGGATTGCAACCCCTTATGAGCCGGGCGAAGGAATTATTGATCCTGTGGGTGAGCTTAATCCGGGTGCATTATTTAATACCGCGTTTGGAGGTATTTTTACCGCCGCATTTAATATTAAAGGAAATTTTGCCGCGTTCATCGAATTACTGGAAACACAAGGGGATGTGCAGGTTTTATCCAGCCCCCAGGTATCAACATTGAACAACCAGAAAGCGGTGATTAAAGTAGGTACAGACGAATTTTTTATTACCGATATTGAGTCCAATACCAATATTAATACGGCCACCAGTAATACACAGAACAATGTTGAATTAACCCCATTCTTTTCCGGCGTTGCTTTAGACGTGATACCACAGATCAGTGATGATAAATCCGTTACCCTACATATTCATCCGTCGGTGATTGATGTAACAGAAGAAATTAAAGATTTAGCTGTTACCGAAGATCAATCCTTAACCGTACCATTAGCGAAAAGTTCTGTACGTGAGTCTGATTCGATTATTCGCGCTGAAAGTGGTCAGGTCGTGATCATCGGTGGTTTGATGAAGAATACAACCACTGAGACCGAGCAATCGGTACCTTTTCTTGGTGACATACCGTTGATTGGGAATTTGTTTAAACATACCCGACAATTAACCGTGAAAAGTGAACTGGTGATCTTATTAAAACCTACGGTGATTGAGAGTTCACAACAATGGGCCGAAGGTATTCGGCGCAGTCAGCAAAATATCCGCAATATGGTTCAGCGACCGAAAGTTGAAGAACAATAGTATGTATCAAAAGTATTTCGGTATTAAAGAAATGCCTTTCACGTTATCACCTGATACGAGTTTCTTTTTTGCCTATGGACATTTTGCGAATGCATTAAATACCTTGCTAGTGGCCTTACGCACGGGAGAAGGTTTTATAAAGGTTTCCGGCGAAGTCGGAACCGGCAAAACCCTGCTCTGTCGAAAATTAATGCGTTCATTAGGTGAGCGGTTTGAACTGGTTTATATCCCGAATCCCCAGTTATCGTCCAATGGTTTACAGGTAGCGGTTGCCGAAGAACTTGGTCTTAAAATA
>CAMYMO010000360.1 GCA_947259425.1 uncultured Ectothiorhodospiraceae bacterium
GTTCGCTCGCCTGTCGTACTTGTTCTACAAAACCATCTTGTTCTAATCCCAGCAGGGTTAACTTGTTATTGCGACAACTATATTCTTGTAGTCGTGCGGGCATCTCTACCTGTTCAAGACCATCGACACGACCGATATAAGTAGACAAATCACACTCATCGAAGTCACAAGTGCTCAATCCTGATCTCTTGCTCTGTAAGGCAGTTAAAGATGCTTGCAGACCAGCACCTAAAGCATTAGTCAATGTATAACTATTTATTTTAAGAGGTTTAATAGCCAATATAATTCCTGTAAATCAATGAGTTATTATAATTCTTCTTGCTCAAATATTACCGGCTGACGGGCTAACCAGTAACTAAGCACAAAGCTGATAGCAACACCTAATGCTACTGTTTGTCCTATGGCGTGTAAAACGGGAATGCTCGAAAAAGACAGAATACCAAAAACTGATACGGTAGAGAGCATACACACCACAATTCCATGCAAAGTTCGACAACGTGAGATTAGTTGGTGGTCAGGACGGCTAAAAAATAAACTATAATCCAGACCTATCCCGGCAACCAACACCAGTGCAAGCAAGTGAAACAATGATAAAACTGCTCCAAGGCTATTCAATAACACTAGCGTGACCAATATAGAGCTATAAAGCGTTGCTAACACAGATACAAAGCGACGATTAGGTTTCAATGCCAGTAACAAAAACAACGCAATAATACCTGCGCCCCACATTAAACGTGACAGTGCCTCTGCCTGAAAACGATTAAGTGTTGTTTCAGTTAGTTGCCTGATATTGACATACTGAATCTGCGAATTTTTCTGTAGTTCTGCCCATTCGATAAGACGTTCGGGTTGAGTGACATTGCCAAAGCGTATTAGACCAACATACCCAATATCATTCTTAAGGTATAGACCCGATAGTTTTAAACCTACGATGGTTTTCTCAAGTCTGTCCAAGTCAATCGGTTCTAATGTTTTTGCAGCAGACACATCTAATATAAACTGTTCGAATGTTCCTGATTGAAATGGCAGATCATGTTGTGCTTTTATGATTCGCGTTGACAGTTCGCTAGACTGTGGTAGAGATGCCTGTCGACGTTGTTGTTGTTGAAAACTGGGCAAATACTTATGCAAACTTTCAAAACTATCAATAGCACCTCTTTTCTGCAAACTAAGAAGACCTGGCTCCAGGCTTTCTTGTAATTCGAGAAGTTGTTGAATATCTTTCGCCTGGATCAACGCAATATGATTTAAATCAGCTACAGCCAATTTATCACGTAAGTGTTGATCGACTTTACGAGCATGTTCTGGCAATGGACTCAATGCGGTGAGGTTCGTCTCCCAACGTGAGGGAATCATCCAAATCAACACTATGCTAAGCATTAACACCAACAAACCAATATAAGGTGAGACTATTTTTCCGTGCTGTAAGCGTTGAGTACAACGTTCAACATTCAGGCTAACACCGCTCGAACCTGCTAAATTCGGTAAGACATACCTTGTAACGAGGGCCGCACTTATTAATCCTACAATCGTGAATACACCTAATTGCTTAAGGCCACCGAAGTCCGTCAGCAACAGACTTAAGTAACCTAAGCATGTAGTAACAACACTAAGTAAAAGAGTTGGCCAAATCTTTTGTAGACTTTTAGACAGGGATTCATTGCTCATCCAATGACTAAAACTGTGTACTGGATAATCGATACTGACACCAATTAGCGTCATACCAAAGGCAATGGTGATACCATGTACAGACGAAAAAATTGTAGTCGACACGGCTACCGCAACAACCAATGCAGTAGCCAAGGGTAAACTACTCAGCAAGACAAGTCTGATGCGTCGATATGCGACAGCAAGTATCAAAATTACGATTAAACTAGCTATCGTGCTTAACCATTTAATCTCAGCACGAATTTGATTTCGCGTCGACACTGCAAAGCGGGCCGGACCACTATAAATCATTTTTACATTAGTTTGCTTACGAATACTTTCAAACGTAGTTTCAAGATGATTGAGTAAAAACTCCTGCTGATCTATATCGTAACCAGCTAGCTTCATCTCAGCTAAAATCAATGCACTCTCACCTTTTTGATCAAACCAGACACCAAATTTCTTTTTAAGGCGAGTATCGCCTCGCCACTGATTCAGGATGCTTAATGTTTCTAGTGTGGGATCAGAAGGTAAATAACGTTTGACAATAGACCCTTGCGCCGACTGTAAATCGTTGAGACGTCGAGAGAATGTGGTTTTAAGCGCTGGTAGTGAAAATGCTTCTGGGTTGGTATTTTTACTGAGCAAATACCGGTAACGATAAATAAGTGAATCTTTGCCCGGCAATACTGACTTGGATCCATTTTTCACCTGTTTAAAGTACTGACTAGATTCGAGCTGAGCAACAAGCTGACGACTTTGGCTGGCAAGCTCTTCCGCGTTATCGCCCTCAAGGGCAATCATAATTAGTGTACTATGGCCACCCTGGGCAAGATCATTGAGCACACTCTGTGCCATGCCTGCATGGGTTGAATCGTTAGTCTCAATCGGCGGCAAAAATTGTCCCAAATCAGCGCTAACACTGAGCCGTGTTGCTATTATGTATATACATGCCAGCAATACTGCAACCCATATAAATAGTAAGATAGGTGCGCGTTTCAAAATATCATCTAACCTGAATAATATTCATTTCTGTGTTATCGCCACCTGTTTCGACTGTGATCATTTTTATCAGGGTACCAGCATGACCTTCAACCACAAGTTTTTCAATATACTCACTCATCTCATCATCCTTGGGGACAAGCACAATTATCCAGTGACGAATTTCGCCGCTAAAACTAATTTTATAAAATTGCTCAAGACGCTTAAGATTGCCGCCCAGGACTCCACGATAGGCTTCTGCAAATGCCTTTATAGCCGGGTAGTTCTGTAAATTTATCTCATGAGATTCGCCGTTTGCTTTACTTACTTGCAAGAAATCATCTTTGATTTCAAACTTTTCATAATGTGGCTTAAGTGTTTCTTTTTGAATGTGGTCAGGTGCAACATAAGAAAGACGACCTTCGCTCAAAAGCGGCTTGTTTAAAAATGCAATCGTTTTTGTTTCTTTAAAGTTTGCTTGTGATGAACTAATTTCGGATAATTTAGCCATTACCTCTTCTAAAGCTATCTGAGGTTCCCCTAATTCTACAGTAGCTGCTACAGTGGCTATAAAAAACAAGACACTGCACAGAAGAAACCTAGTCTTTATTATAATCTTTCCAGTAATCATAAAAGTTAAACCAGTTATAAGGTGCTTGTCTCATATGCCTCTCGATATGATCAGCATACTTTTGCATCCAGGTTTGAATGTCTTCATTTCTTGTTTTTCTATTTAGATTAACTTCTTCACCTAACAGTTCAAAATGAATATCATAACGATTACCGCCACGATAGAGACCAAAAAAAACAATAATAGGTGTTTTTAGCAAAGCAGCCAACAATGCCGGCCCTGAAGGAAAATCAGTCGCTTCACCGAGTAGTTTACACGATGTCTTCTTTTCGTTGCCAGAAACCCGATCGCCTAGCATACCAACTAAATATCCGGACTCAATTGCATCTTGCATCTGTAACATAGCATCGGCATCACTCAGGTTAATCACAGACTCTGCAACAGCAGGATTCAGCGCATTTAATACCGTAGTAATCATTTGATTATGATCACGATACATCAGAATCTTGACCGGCAAATGGTAACGTGATATTGCCAACGCCCGCAAGACTTCAAAACTACCAAGATGAGAACCTAACAGAATTGCACCGCGCTTATCCTTCAGGAAGGAGTCAAATATCTCAGCATTATGAACGCGTATATCAAAGCGATCATACTGATCAGTCAGGAAATAGACGCGATCAAGTACTGTCGAAGCGAATGTGTATATATGCCTGGCAACCTCAGAAATTTTTGCTGGTCGTCCTAATATACGTTTCAGGTAACTACGACTACTACGAACAACCTTGTTTGACGTCAATAAGAAATATGCAACGATTGGATAAAGTAATATTCGTGAAAAACGTCGGCCAATATGTAATGCAATCCAGCGAATCAGTTTTAAAGTAAATGGATTACTACGCTCACTCTGTTGAATCCATTCCTGACTCATGAGTTTGTTCCCACAATAATACTACCATGTGATATAACAACATCATTTACTCGACAGGTAAATTTTATATTTAAAGATTTCTCGGACTGCTCATACTCGACATGACAAAGCTGCTCGGGTAACAACGGTTGGACAAACTTTACTTGGCTAAAACCAATGGTATTCTTATATCCTTGCTTCTTTAATGCTCCAACTACCTTATCAAGGACAACAACGCCTGGCACGATTGGGTTACCTGGGAAATGTCCAGCCAAACTCGGGTGCAATGCACTAATTGTGAATGACGAAGAATGCATAAATTATCTACGTAACTTATTATAGAATTCTTGCAATGCAGTACGAGTTAGTTTACCCGTTTCGTTGTATGGCAATGAATCTACTTTAAATAATGGCCGAGGTAGAAATACAGGATCAATTTTTGATGACAGTGACTTTATTATATCTTCTTGATTAACACTCGGGGCTACAATAAAGGCCGTTAAGCGCTGTGTTGCATCATTGCTATCAGGTTGAAAAAAGACACCTTGCTCTACACCTTGAATCGATTGCAACTTCTGGTTTAAATCCCCTATTGAACCACGCTTACCAGCAATATTAATCATATCTGCATTACGACCTAATAACTGAAAATGTGTATCATCAGTAATCTCGATAACATCATTCAAGTCTACTTCACCCGATAAATGTGGAGCCGTCACGAAAGTTCGTTGGTTGTCTTGTTCGAGTCTAACGCTGGGGTAGAGTTTCCAATTCGCACCATCAAGTGTTCGCCGTGAAGCCATTGACCCTGTTTCTGTACACCCATATATTTCTAATACGGGACATTGGAATGCCTGCTCAACATCTAATGCCAATGCTTTACTAAGCGGCGCAGTGGCTGAAATAATATACTCAAGCTTTGGCCATTCTAGCTTGCTACCGACACAGGCACGTAGGTGTACAGGTGTTGTTACCAAGACACGTTTGCCGCCATGATTATTCAAGGAATGCTGAATGTCGGCAGGATAAAAAGGTCGCTCGGCATAAACTGCATTCCCAGTCAGCCATGGAAGCAGCACTGAGGTTTCCAATCCATACATGTGCTGAGGCGGCACAGTAGCCACTATTTGATACTGCCCTTGCTCAAGCTGAAAACGTTCCGCAGCAATGCGTGTCCCTTCAATGAGATCTCTCCAAAGCTTATGGTTTGGTTTTGGCTCACCGGTACTTCCAGAGGTAAAGACGATGGCTGCAAGATGGTTATTATCAAGCATGGGTACATCCATACTTGGTTGTTTGTTAAGTTCAGGCCAGAGAAACTGTGGAATAGAAATGCTATCTTGCTTTAATTCCAGCAGAGCATAGTTAGAATCATGTTGACTGGCAATTTTATTTATTTCAATGCCTGAGCGTGAAGGTGGTAAGAGATTAGTTTGTCCACGTACCATAGCTGCAGCAAAGCCCACCATAAAATGATAGCGATTTTCACATAAGTTGAATACATATTTGGCATCGGGAAGTTGTTCTGCCAAACATAGTACGTCCGCAATAAATTGACCATGCGTGATCTTGTCTTCTGTCCAGACCAGCAAACTATCGAATTGATGTCCAATTGTAAGTGGAAGTTTGTCTTGCATATCTGTAGCGTTAATAGTGGTTTCCAAACAGTCGAAGCATAAATTGCCTAAAATTATCGTGTTTTAGATGATGTAAAAATTTGATCCTAACTAAATACTCCACTACAAACATCGCAATGATGATTAAATAGTTTAATAGATTGGCAAACAACGACCAGGTTTTATCACTGGCAAAAATGCTTAGCAAGACGCATTCGATGGCAATACCAATAAATAACACTGTCCAAATCCATGTCACTACTCTTGTATAAGCTATTGCGCGTGCATCTAGATCTTGGCCACGCAGCTTTGTCGCTATCTGTGTTACCAATGCAACTCGACCGTGGAATAAGGTATGACCAAAGGCGTATGCTAAAGAAAGTTGTATAACAATGGGCACCGAATAGATTACCCAATACTCTTTGCGCAAAATAATTAATGCGACAATAATTCCAAAAATGAGCAGTGCAGTGACAGCCAGAATCAAATGTTTGTGAACGATGTTGATCAGTGCGAAACTGAATAATAAAATTGATAAATAGGCGGCAGGCAGAGCTAAATCACCCAGCAATACACTGATGTGAACAACAAATGGGTAAGCTACGACAGCAACCAGCGTCAGCAGGCGCAGCAACGTATTCAAGTCAAACTCGATTCTTGTCAATATGAGCTGTCAGTTCGCGTAAGGAGGAAAATATTTTAGTGTTTTCCGGATCATCAGAACGTAACTGAAATCCATATTTTTGCGAGATTGCCATCGCTATTTCTAGTGCATCAATCGAATCTAAGCCAAGACCATCTCTAAACAATGCCGCTTCAGGTGCAATTTTACTGGCCTCGACATCTTCTAAATTTAACGCCTCGACGATCAGCGCTGCAACTTCACTTTCTGCTGCCGTCTGTGTTGCCATCTCCTAACCATTCTCCCCTAATAAAGCTGGTTATTATTTAACCAAATCAACCAAAAATTCCATGGGATTATAGCAGGATCATTCTGGACTTGTTCAAAAAACAATGGCAATTATAGCATAATAGACCGTTGCCAGGCCCAGCTCATAGTGAGAAATTTTACTTAGAATACAGCAAGTTAAGCGTTACACCAATAGACTCCTGACAGCACATATAGCCTTCAATGCAAATAGGCAGCATTCATGTAAAATAACCTCTAATATTTGGTCTGTATTGGAAAATAGAACGGCATGAGTGTCAGCCCATTTCGAAAAAAATACCCCAAAAGTGGCAAAAAACTGGAGACGGTCTATACCAACAGACGTAGTGTAGGCGAACTCGATCCTACCCATATTCTCGGGCTTGTTACTTATAGCTCCCGGCTAGAACCTGACAGCCCACACGCAGATATACCAACCAGTCTTCGCATTTCCTTACCCCCACTGAGCGAGAACAACAATATCGAAGCCTGGATTAGCGGAGATCCTGTTCAGAGTGGGCAAATGAGAAACCTTCATTATCGACACACAGAAGATTTAATGTTTGGCACGATTGAGATGAATGAAAGTAACTACGGTAACATCTCACAATGCAGCCATTTTGCTTATACAGAAATCATCGAGGCCATCCAGCAACTTGGTTATCAGCATCTTCTCCGCATGTGGAACTACTTCCCTGATATCAACGAGGACACCGATGGTCTTGAGCGTTATCGCGCATTCACTGTTGGTCGGCACCAAGCTTTAAGCGTAATACCTGATTTTGAACGCTATCTACCTTCTGCGAGTGCCGTGGGAACCTACGAAAATGGTTTTCAAATAGTTTTCCTGGCGGCAACTAAACCCGGTATTCAAGTTGAAAACCCACGCCAAATTAGCGCATTTCACTATCCGGAAACATATGGACCCAAAAGTCCATCATTCGCCAGGGCAACACTTAAGCACTGGCCCGAAGGAAAACACAGTCAGCTATTTATATCAGGGACAGCGAGTATCGTAGGTCATGAAACTCTTTACCCGAAAAGCACCTCAAAACAAACTGAAGAAATAATCAATAACATAAATTCTCTGATCGAAAATGTTCGCGATACACATCAACTGAACGTGAATACCATAACCGATACATCGTTACTGAAAGTGTATATACGGCACCCTAAAGATGTTAACGCTGTAAAAAAAGTACTCCAAGCTCACCTGAAGCCCAGCCAGCCCATCATGTTTTTACAAGGTGACATCTGTCGTAGTAATCTGCTGGTTGAAATTGAATGTATTATTGATATCCAACGGTAACAATCAAAGGGCATTTATGCCCTTTTACGATATCTGGCAAAGAAGGAGGGATTACTCGGCATTTCCCTGCACTTCACCCCAACGCGAACCGGTACGATAATTGATGCCCAAAAATAGCAGGTGACTAGAACCAGTGGAATTGGTGTTCAGGAAATGACTGTGACATAGCATAAGGTATGCCGGGCGAACACTAAGTAGTTCATACCAATGACTTAATGAACACGTTAGTGTTCTAAGTGCGCTACTCAAAAAAAACGTCGTACATAAAAAAAACCTCGACACTTGCGTATCGAGGGTTTCGGTATCGACCAGAACGAGCATGCAAGTTGACTAGAACCTGCGAAGCAGGTTGAGGAATCCTTAATGAACCTCGAAGAGGTTCTAAGGGCAGGGAATGACTGTAGCGAAGCGTAAGAAATGACCGGAGTGTAACGTAGGGAATCCTGCATGGAACCCTGAAGGGGTTCTTTGACTAGGCCTACTTTCACATGGGGAAACCCCACACTATCATCGGCGATGGATCGTTTCACTTTTGAGTTCGGGATGGGAGCTGGTGGGACCAACTCTCCATTGCCGCCAGGCAAACTGGATTGATTTTCAATGGAGTCTGACCCCAGTTGAAAATCGTTTTCAAAGATTAAAAAAACCTTATATCTTTGAATCACGCCCAAAATATTTGGGTGTTATATGGTCAAGCCACACGGGCACACGTACTGGTTAGCTTCATGCATTACTGCACTTCCACACCCAGCCTATCATCGTTGTCGTCTCCAACGGCCCTACAGAGTAAATTGGTTTTGTAACGTCAACCCAAACTCTGATGAAATTCGCGGACTCAATTTAGAGACTAACCATGCTTTTAAACAAGAAATTGGATAAGATGGTCAACGTGAGAAGATATTTACACATTTTAATTGGGTTAATTATTTACATCTCGCTGCCGTGCAATGGGCAAGCCGAAACCATGGATAATTACCGCATCTACGGAAAAGACAAGACACGCACCAGTTCCTCTATCAAGTTTCCCGACTGGTTTAAGTCTAGTTTTTTTGACTTACCTGAGGATCTTGCCGAAGCACGTGCTGCCGGTAAGCGTGGCATAATCATTATGTTCAGTTTCGAGAGATGTAACACTTGCCGTGCTTTATTACGAACCACATTCAATGACACAAACATCGTTGCGCGTGTACAAAAGGATTATGATGTCATTGGGATGGATATTTTTAGTGACGTAGAAGTGATCGATCCAACTGGTAAGCAAACTATTGTAAAAGACTATGCTAACGAAGTGAGCGCAAGTTTAACACCAACCCTGCTATTTATTGGTGTTGAAAATAAACCATTAGTTACACTCGTGGGTTTTTATCCTCCTGAAAAGTTT
>CAMYMO010000361.1 GCA_947259425.1 uncultured Ectothiorhodospiraceae bacterium
CCGGATTGCATGTGTTTGAATTTGCCGGGCAACGTTGTGACCAAATGGTACAGACCGTACTTAAAAAACTAACAGGCCTGTCAAGCGAATCTAAAAATCCAACGCACATCCACTAACACCAGGCGTTCTGGATCGTCAGTGAAAAGCCTGAATAATTATTCATGTGCCGGTAAAAAAGGCTGAAAGGAATCCATGCCGCTATCACGCATTATCGGTAACGTAACCGTAGTAGTAACCATTATACTGATGTTTACAAATCAATTTGCCAGCTAAAACACCGCTGATTTGACAATATACAATAAAAGTGAAAACGTTCTCCCCTCATAATCTATTAAGATAAGGTATAATTTAGAAGTACTGACAACAGGAGCACGCGCATGAAAAACTATCACGGCAGCTGTCACTGTGGCGCGATCAAGTTCAACTTAAACTGTCATCCCATAACAAAGGGCATACATTGCAATTGCTCAATCTGCCGTCGCAAAGGCGCGATGATGCTGGCTGAAGCCGTCGACGAAGCAAATATTATCATCGATGCCAAACCGGAGGATATCGGCCTATATCAGTTCGATAGTAAAATTGCTAAACATTACTTTTGCAAACATTGTGGCATCTATACCCATCATGAAACCGCACGCTACCCCGGAAAATATCGCGTCAATCTGGGGTGTATTGATGGAGTCGATCATTTCACATTAGAGTATGACCTATTTGATGGCAAGAATTGGGTACCAGAGGAATAGGAACTAACCGGGATATTTGCTGAAACTCGTAAAGGGCTTGTGAATATTTATTTCTTCTACTTTTAAAGATTGGCCAGGACGACTTTATTTTTACCTTCCGCTTTGCCACGATACAGGGCCTCATCTATTTTTTCGATGACCATTTCTTTATCAAGTTCTGGGGTAACGGTAATATCGCCCACTCCAATGGTAATAGAGAGTATTTTGCCATCTTCAAACGGACTCGGTAACTTGGTAACGGCTTTGCGACATTGTTCTGCCACCATCATTGCCTCGCTCGTATTCGGCAGGATAATGGCAAATTCTTCCCCGCCGTATCGGGCCACCATATCTGTAGGCCGCTTCAAGCACCCTTGTAATGCTCTGGCAATATTAATAAGACACTCATCACCATAGTGGTGGCCGCGCGAATCATTAACGAGCTTGAATGAGTCAACATCAATTAATAACAATGACAAGTTTGTTTTTTCTCTTAACGAGCGCTTCCATTCCATATTCAATTTATCTTCAAACGCTCTCCTGTTTGCTATTCCCGTTAAACTGTCAACATAGGAAAATCGTTTAAGCTGTAGACTTAAACGCGACATACGCTTAGCCATAATACTGATCATAACCAATAAACCAACACATGCTATTACAATTAACAGCACTAGCCATTTTCCAGTATTTAAGTTGTTGATAGTCTGATTTTGTTGATTTTTCAGTGAACCGGCAAATTGTTCTACCATTTTAACCGCCTTTCGACGAATATCACTTGTCGCACTATGGAATGTATTTATATCTTCTTTTGCATTGGTAAAATTAAAATGGGTACCGTTGCTGATATCTGCATCATACTGTTGCAGAATTTTTTCCCCATAGGTAAGTGCTTTTTTATGAAAATCCATCAACTCATCAGCATGATAATTCGGCTCCTGATGTTTTAAGATATCCTTAATAAGATCGATATTCACTTTCAATGACTGCATTCGTTTAAAAAATTTACCCCTGTCGACTGAGTCATGATTCATTAAATACAGAAATAAATGTCCTTCTGCACGCTTAGCATAACTGCTGATCTCATTGGCCACGGTTACAATGTTAAGGTGGGTTTCAGTATTTTCCCTGAATTTAAGCGTATCATTACTAAGATAGTTGCTATACAAAGCCAAAGCGAAAATCAAAACACTCAAAACAATAACGATTCTTGTCACTAGCCCCCCCTAAAAGATCATTAAACCAGCCAGTAAAATTTGCTTATTTGAGTTAGATAGAATTGTACGTTTATTATACAATACAATTGATAGTAATACTAAGGTATTTTATCGAGCTGAATTAGATCCATCAGATTAAAATAAGTGTACACATAGAAGTTGTTCGAGAAATGTAGTCTATTGATAACTCTACAGTTTCATATTACCGCAGCGCTAATTGAATAGGGATGTCGTAGAACCAAAGCCATGCACAGCAAGTCCCAAAAGTTAACGTACTTGCACGTATAATATTATGTATTTCTACCCGTGTTTAATAGAGGCTGGCTCCATATTTTTAATTATGAAATATTTATTACTGCCTTTAAATATAATAAATTTTTTAATAATTCGACGCTTTGTATTATTGACTTTCAGCCACAATATCTAGCAGCAATTCACCATCAGTCGGATTTAATCCATGTCTTGCCCGTGCTGGATGAATTTTTGCACGTCCTCGCAAGGCGGGAACCTGATTGAGATCCTGGCTAGCGGTAGGCACCATACCATCACCAGGTGTGCGTATAATCGAATGGTATTGGATATCCGGGTGGGGTTGCTGATTAAGCCAATCGATTAAATTGCCTCCACCGGCAGGAGTTAGATCCAACATAGCTCCATGCGAATTTTTCAGGTATTGATATTGTCGGCTGCCAAACGTGGTCTTTAGAAAATCGATACCGGGGCCGGGACAAAAGAAGGGTTTATCCTCAATAATGTTTAACCCTTCAAACGCAACAGGTGTGCCCAGATGCGGTGAGGCAATGGTGACCAGAGTCTTAATACGCACATATTCAGGACGAATCACAACCAGGCGAGCGATCACACCACCGGCAGAATGCCCAACCACAATCAGCTCCTCCTCAGGGTGCCGATTTTGAATAAACACCAATTCAGCGGTAAGGTGCGATGCCTGTAATAATAAAGGCGCGGTAGAAGGAAGTTGTACACGATAAAAAAGGTTTTTAACTGTCTCATCTGGGTAGCTCGGAAAATAACGCACCCCAGCCGGCGTTGTATCCACAACACCAGCGTCATGCCAGCCCCGTTTGGCCAATACAAAGACCACGCCACTATGCACCCAGGTGTCCACATCGGATGCCCAACCATGCACCAACACCATAACATCGGCACGGGCGATACTCGACAATAAATTACAAATGAACAACAGCAATATAAAACGGAA
The DNA here is from genome assembly GCA_947259425.1 of uncultured Ectothiorhodospiraceae bacterium. Lineage (GTDB taxonomy): Bacteria > Pseudomonadota > Gammaproteobacteria > UBA6429 > Thiohalophilaceae > SZUA-24. The sequence goes on from CAMYMO010000361.1 coordinate 3,159, forward strand.
ACGAACAGAACGCATGACTCCACCCCCGCATGTTAATCATTATGTTCAGGATGGTAACAAACTAGCCTTGCGGGTGTTCTCTTAGTTACAGGATATCTGTCGATGTATTGACCTCGATCAATCAAATAGTAATAGAACAACGCCTTAAATTCGCTATGCATATTCGAACCACAAAATGCGAACTAACATCCAAACTCACGAATATTCATTTACCCCATGGGGTATTTTTAGTGTTACTCGCTGAATTCTATCGCTTCACGAACAGCATTGAGCCCCGTCATGGAGCATTTAAGATCAACATCACCCGGGACCTTTTTGCCAGGGTTGATATCTTACTAGCGTAATAATTTTTGCTAATCATTAATATAGTTTCGTTATTTATTGCCCGTGAAGACAGCAGAAATAAATTAATTATAGTAAGTTTATGCAGTTTTTAACCTTGCCACCAATACCTTACTTATATGATTTCATTAAGCCTAAGCTATACCATTTAAACTATAAAAGACTGAATTGAATTAAAATTTATGCTCCTGAACTTAGTTTTATTTTCATTTTAATTCGAATTCAAACTTGGTGTTGAGTTTTCCCACGAATAAGCTTTCTATGAAAAGATTATTCTGTTTTTGCTCTATGTGGAAACCCTTTTGTGAGGCGGGAACACTTTTAACAAACTGTATCTTGCTCGATGGATAATCAATATCGAGAGTTACTTTATAAGGGAAGTAACTATCTAAAAATTTTCGATGGAAGGGACCATTGACTAAACTAAAGCGACCCTTTTTATTTTGATAAAATATTTTTATTTCTGCAGATATACATAATTTAGCCATTTTTTGCACATCAATCAGTTCTACAGATTGTCCTTTAATAGTGACTTCTCCGATATTGTTTTTTGACTGTATCACGAAACTACGCATAGTTTTATATTGATAAGCAATCACGGTTTCAGATACAGGATCAAGCTGTGAGTAGCACTGGTATAATTCTACCCAACCGGTCTTAATGCTTCGTTCAGAAATGGTAATTTTATTGTAAGAATGAGTTGGTGGCTTGTGCGGGAGTTCAGTGAGAAACTTTAATTCACCTTCGCTGGTGGGTAAAGCAGGCGCAATCTCATCATTATCAAACCATGCCTCACGTTCTTCTAAGGTCATATCGCCCAGAGCATAAGAGGATATGGCCAATAATATGAATAGTAGTGCGTATACGAAAGATAGCCTCATATAATTTTGGTCTACCTCCTATTATTACTATTTCAGCAGATATAATTATAAATTCAGTCAAATCGGTCAGTTTGCATCACTTCATTTAATGCTGGCTGTCCGGGCTTGTGCCATGCCTCTTTGGTACCTTTACCGATTGCAATTATAAAGGCAATAGTATGATCACTTGGTAAATTAATAATTTTGGCAACCGCATCGAAATCAAACTCATCCATCGGACAGCTTTTGTATCCTAATTCCTCTGCCGTTAACATGATGGTCTGTCCAATCAAACCGCATGAGCGCATTCCCCCATCACGTTCAACCTATGTTATTTCGATAATAATCATCGATCGCTGGTACTAAGAAATCTTGTACCTCCTGGGGTGCTTTGTGCCAGTAACGCTATGGTGCATGTTCCCAGGCCTTGTTGTCAAAACACAGTACCAATAGATCGGATGCATCTGGAACCTGCGCCTGATCTCAAGCTACAGGTCAGGTTTATGATGTAAAGAAAAATTAGGTATCAATAAATTTTGATGTCAGAAAACTCATTAAAACCAAGACTATCTTATCCAATCCATTAAATTGTCATATTTGAGTAAATAATGCTATTTACTCTGACCTCATTTTCTCTAAAGGTTCTTCAGTCCAGACTCAAATATTTTAAACATAGCATCGTTTATAACAGGCATTGTACTTTCCTTGAATATATGCCCTTCCCCTTCCAACCATAAAGTCTGGGCAGCAGGGATAAGTGGCGCATATTTTTTAGCATGGGCAAAATTCACAGAAATGTCTTGCGTACCATGGATTACCAACACCGGGCATTTTATTTTTCCCAGTTCATCAAGCCGCGAGCCTGAAATCTCCATGGCCGCAAAGTGTTGCGTCATCGCGTGCTGGTTAAATCCACGGCGCTTACGCATTTCATACAAAACCAGATTCGCAACGTCACGCACGTCTTTTTCTTGCAGAGCATCGTTGCGCATTAAATCGATAACCCCCAACCACATCTTGATCATGCCGGACTCCGAACCGCTCAGCGTGTATTTGAGTATAAGACGCATCATTTCTAACCCAAAGTTACCTTCTGGCGCTTCCAATGTCGGATCTAAAAAATATCCGGAGGTCGACATGCTTACCAAAGATAACACCCGGTTACCATGGCTTATGGCAAGACGCTGAGCAATCATGCCACCCATAGATACCCCGACGATATGCGCCTGCTCGACATTGTTGGCATCCAACACCGCTAGGGCATCCTTGGCCATATCTTCCAGAGAATAAGGATGATCTTTGTTCCAGTTCTCCCCCCAATCAGACATACCTGTACCTCGGTTATCAAAACGAATTACCTGGTAGCCCTCACTGGCGAGTATCTGCAGCCAGTCCAGTGACCACAGCATACTGCTCGCACCGGCGCCCATGATTAGAAGGATTGTGCCCTTCGGTTTGGGAAATTTTACTTTCGAAGTCGGAATGGCCTCATACCAGATCTGACTACCATTCGAGTTGGCATAGCCCGTCTGGCCCTTCACCAACTCGGGCGGGCCGGAATCGATAGACTGACTAATAATGGTATCGCTGCTACCTGGAAACTCAGGCCCACCCGATAAAAATATGCCTACGGTCAGGACCAGCAGCAACAACACGGCTGCAAAAGTAATAAACAGTTTACGAACCATGCTAACCTCCCTGTAGATTTCTGATTACAAATATATATTTTAGACACAAATAAAAATAGCTAATGTTTCTCACAACTTTAAATTAATGCATTAAGCCTTTAATCTAAACCTTTACTCTTAACTTTTACTTTGGGCACAAATTATCCCCGATTATTATTTACGATTACATTTGTTACCGAATGGTTACCACATTGCCCGGTTATCTCTCTTCTTTTCTCTCTCCATTGCGGTACCCACGAGTATATTCCATAATTTTATGCCGGCATAATTTTCAACTTTAGTAGTGGACACCTGAAAATCGGTTAATGGTTTTCGGGTCGCCTGATTAGGAATAATAAATGACCACATATGTAACTTGCCGCGGTTATTTTCCGTCAGAACTGATTTGAAATAAGCGTGGGGTATCGGTATCGATACACCATTACCATCTTCCGTGCCAATACTTTCAACCGGCTCATCAAAGTTAAATATTGGCCCACAGATGACATAGGTTTCGAATATGGTTTTTTTATCATTTAATCGACGCACTTCGGCTTCCAGGTTCTTCCATATTCGTCGATTAAAACTCGGTTCCTGTGGAGACATGTTTGAAAGCAAAAAGGTCTCACTATTTTGCAGTTCAGTATCACGTTTGTCGGCACTGGCAACAAGGTGACCACGATCATATCCCGAACCGGAATAGTCGACGAGATCGGCACGGAACATCTCAGGAACACGGTAATCCGGACGAAAATTATCGAGCCGCTCAATGTCTTCCCGATCCGGACTAATTATTTCCAGTGCCCACTTTGCCTGACGGAAATAATACGAATAACCAATCAAATAATGTCGATTAACGATATACTGATCAGCAGCAGGAACTCCATAACGTGTTTCGCGTCGTAAACTTGGGATGTCAGCCATAACAATAACTCCTTTTTTAGACTATTCGTAGTTAATACTTTATGTTGAATATAATAATTATACATCCCCTATAAATTACGTGTAGTGATATCTGATGAGTTAGATCCTGATACATCCTTTACTAACCTGGAAAATCCTCGCAACTAAAATGGTTATGCTCGCTTTTATTCGATCTACTCCCTTACTTGTTGAGATTATCCTACCCGCAAATCGCCCACATTAAGAAAACAATCCCCATTTCATCAGCACGGCCACTAGCGCTGCATGACAAGAACTAAAACACCCCATATAGGACTTATCGAATTACGACAATGCACCCGTGGTGAAGTCAAAATGATAGATTACATTAATTGAATGCAAGCTTCGCAATAAAACCAGAGGTAACCAATAAACCTCTCTGCTGGCAGTCTTCCATGTCAATAAATTTGCAACTGAATAGTTATGGATAGCTGTGACAATATTGGGTAAATTTGAATAATGCTAATGATGGTACTTTTTCTAAACCAGATTAAAAAACATAATAACCGAAAGATAAATCAGTATGGCAATCGTCAGCAAATAGCCGATAAAACGGTATGGCGCTTCCTTGAATATATCGATAATAGACCGGGTTTGACCGGAATCGACTTGTCTTTGATATTCTTTTCGCGCCCGATCATACCGCTGGCTCTGATACTCATCAATTAATGCTCTGGCTTTTACCAATAGCGTGTCGTCTTTTAACCAAATTCCCGGCATCGACAGGCCCATAATACCAGCGGTGGTTTCATAAAAATCAATTTCATTCTCGTTTAGTAAGTCACGGATATCCTGCGCTTCATCATCCGGTACAAATCTGAGGTCGAATAATAATATTGACATATGAAAACTCTTAAGATGATTTTAATGATTTTATTCAAAGCTATAAGGTAAAATAGAGCCAATAAGACCAAATAACAAGACAAGCCTATCGTAACAGATTATTAACTTTTTCTCGTCCCATGCGATAATAGCGGTTATGAGCATGGACAAACCCATTCTGATTTTACAACTGCGACCTGAAGATGCGACCTCAGACAGTGAATATGCCTGTTTTCTTAAATATGGCGGCTTGCGTGTCGAGGATACTTGCCGAATACGGATCGAGCAGCACGGCATCCCTAATAACCTGAATTTGGATGACTATTCTGCCCTAATTGTCGGCGGTAGCCCGTTCGATATCAGTACTCCCGAAGACATGAAATCCAACATTCAGAATAAGATCGAAGCGGATTTTAACCGTATTCTCGAACAAGTTGTTAGCCGAGACTTTCCGTTTCTTGGTGCCTGTTCTGGTAACGGTCTGCTCGGTAATTACCTCGGCACCCGTATTTCTAGCAAATACGCTGAAGCCGTTGGCTGTATAACATTAGATATTACCGAAGTCGGCAAACTCGACAAATTACTTACAGAATTCCCAGCACAAATCGATGTACTACTCGGCCACAAGGAGGCCGTCGAGACCACCCCCAATGGTGCCAGTTTACTGATGACCGGCCGTGATTGCCCAGTCCAAATGTTCCGTGTTGGCGAGAACGTCTATGCAACACAGTTCCACCCGGAAGGCGACGCCGAGGAATTCTCATTGCGGATCGACACCTACCAAAATCACGGCTATTTCAAACCACACGAAGCCGATGAATTAAAAAAACGAGTCAGCCAGAAACCCACCCCGCATGCCCAGGAAATACTCAGGCGATTTGTAAAAATCTATTTTTTTGATCAAAAATCATAAAGAGACATACATAGCAAATCAGATCAATTTCCAACCAGGCCAGCATGATAAAAATGGGGATGATTAATACAAAATCATTTCGGATAAATTCATAATAGAATTAAATATCAGTTAGCAAATTAGGTCATCCAACTTATGTGGTTTGGCGATCCCATATCCTTGCAGATAGTCCACACCAATATTTTTAAGAATGGCGATAGATTCCTGATCTTGAACAAATTCGGCAATGACTTGTTTCTCCATAAAATGGCCTATCTCACATATCGATTTAACGACCGCATAATCATTACGATTACTAACAATATCCTTGATAAATACACCATCAATTTTCAGATAGTCCACAGGTAAACTCTTAAGATAGGAATAAGAAGACATACCAGTCCCAAAATCATCAAGTGAAAATTTACACCCGGTTGCTTTTATCGTTTGGATAAAGTCTGCAGTATCTGACAAATTGGTTACCCCAGCTGTCTCGGTAACTTCAAAACAGACTTTTTCAATTGACACCGAAGTCTGACTAACTTGCTGATAGATAAAATCGATCAATTGTTCGTTATTCAATGACTGTCCTGATAAATTAATACTGAATGCCGATACATCTGAGACCAGGTCTTCGTGGGTTGCCAACCACTC
>CAMYMO010000362.1 GCA_947259425.1 uncultured Ectothiorhodospiraceae bacterium
TGGAAAGCCTAGTTTACCGCAAAATCACGCTCGAAAATATGGGGAAAGTTTAGTTGGATCAAAGAAATGCTGACATATGACCTGTTCATCAATAACCACAACCGGGACCAGTTCCGAATATTTCGACAACTCGACAGGTTGGCTGTCGATGTCAACCAGGAGCAGATCATTAAGCCAGTCTGGATTATATGATCGACATTCTGCCATGAAGGCGTCACACAGGTGACAGCCATCACGCAGATATAAATATTTCTTGATCGTTATTTCTCGTTAATCTTAATCACCAAGAAAATCGGAGAGGCGCCACGTTGAATTAAAATGGGTAACGATTTATCCGTTGGTAATTTCTTTACAATCGAGCGGAAATGTTTCGCATCCTTAATATCAATGCTATTTAACTTCAAAATCACATCACCTTTTTTAATCCCCGACTCACGCGCAGGTCCTTTACCGATATTTTGAACATACACGCCGCCTTTTGGAATATTGAGTGCATCACGTTGCTCTTTAGCCAAGTCACTGACGGTTGCGCCGATTCGATTTAATTTAGCGGGCTCATTCGGTTTCGTGACGGCCAACTCTTCTTCTGAGGGCAGCTCTTCAATCACCACTTTCAGCGTTTTCGTCTTACCTTCGCGGATGACTTTGACTTTAACTTTGCTGCCCGTCTTGGTTGAGCCAACGGCAATCGGTAAATCCGACGATCGTTCGATATTAACACCATTAAAATCTACAACGACATCGCCCACTTTGAATCCTGCTTTGGAAGCAGGTGAGTCTTCCAGGATACGCAGCACCACCGCGCCCTTGGGTTTTTTCATGCCAAATGACTCAGCCAGTTCCCGATTAACGTCCTGGATTAAAATACCAAGCCAACCACGTGAGACCCGGCCCTTCTCTTTTAATTGGTCAACAACTTCAATTGCCACTTTCATCGGAATCGCAAATGACAACCCCATAAAACCACCGGTGCGGCTGTATATTTGTGAATTGATACCGACGACTTCACCATCCAGATTAAATAACGGTCCACCAGAATTTCCCGGATTGATCGCCACATCAGTTTGGATAAAGGGTACATAATTTTCACTTGGCAAATTACGCCCAATCGCACTGACCACTCCGACTGATACAGAATGGTCAAATCCAAAGGGGGAACCAATGGCCATTACCCATTCGCCAACTTTTAAATTATCTGGGTCAGCCAGTTTAACGGTTGGTAAATTACTCGCCTCGACTTTTAGCAAGGCCACATCGCTACGCGGATCTGAACCGATGATTTTTGCTTTAAATTCACGTCGATCATTGAGCCGAACAATCACTTCCTCTGCATCACGAATGACATGATTATTCGTGATCACATATCCTGAAGCATCAATAATAAAGCCAGAGCCCAGCGATTGGGTATTGAAATCTTCCGAAGGCGCGCCTTTATCACCAAAGAATTTTTTAAATAAATCACTCCAGGGTGAGCCTTCAGGAAAATCAGGCATCTCCATACCTGGCGGTAAATTGCCATGCGCAGAAACTTTTTGCGTGGTACTGATATTGACAACGGCTGGACCAACTTGCTCAACAAGCTCCGTAAAATTCGGAAGTTCTGCTGCCTGCACGGTTTGTACAAATGCAAGCGAGATAAAAATAATAAAAAGTTTAAACCGATTAATAACAAACATTATTTATCCTTTCACGAAATTTATTGATTTTTCACCTTGCAGCCGATTCATATCAGCCAACGAGGCCTTACTGAGAATAACAGGTTGATAGCGCTCGTCATGATGTCGACGACTCATGGTTTTTCTTATTAAAACAAAAGCAATGGCCAAACCTGTCAAGCCACCGACAATGGTTGGTATTTGCCCCAAATTGAGTGCAAACCACAGATTGGCAGCATTAAAAACCAGCGCACCTGAGAACAGCATGACCAACGGAAACATATAAACAAGAAAAGCGCTTTGTAACATAACACTTTCGCGCATGCCTATTTTCACTACATCACCGGGTTCGGCATGAATCGGATTTAACGCAGACACAACTGAAAACTTGTTGCCGAGCACTTTGGCAAAGCTGCTTGTTCCGCATGCACTTTTTGCCTGACAGCCACCACAAGTCGACTCTCTGTATACTTTTACTTTCGCAGTATCAGATGTTGTTTCGGTGACAACGGCTGTTTGCTCAATCATGGCGCCTCGTAAGTCACCGACTCGCTAATGAGTTTTACCGTCTCATTCGGCACTTCACCTACTGCGGTAACATAATAATCATTCAAACGTCGACCATAGGCATTCACTGCGCCCATGCGCGAAGAACCCACTAAATTGGTTGCCCGCTTTTGCGAACGTTCGATGAAGATTGAAACTGAAGCCAGGCCATCACTAAAAACCAGGTGACGTACCAGTTTTTTATTTGGCATATTATGACTACGATCCATGTCTGAGTTAAATCCGTCAGGTAAACGTTTGGCTACCCAGCCGGAATCAGCGTTGTCTTCTGTCTCAGTCGCCGGTTCTGCTTCATACCAGGTATAAGCATCACCAATCACCCGTGGTTTTAACTGTTCTTCTGGAATTTTATCCATGAACTCGATTTGCGTAAACATAAACTGCTCAAGCAGGTTGCCGTGCTCATCGACTAAATGTGTTTTTAATAACAGGCCGGTTTCATTGTCAATCCACAAGCGATGCCCATAGCGATATTGATCTTCAGGTGCGATAACAATTTTTTGAGAATTTCTTCCCGCGACCATTTCGGTTTTATCCAACATAAACCGATACAAATTCTTAAGATGGTTTATTTTCATTGGAAATTCAGGTGGAAATTGATGGGCTGGACGCGCCTTCTCGACAACGACCGATTTACTATCCGGTAAAATACAGGTAACGACACCATTTGAACGTATAATTTCCCGGCCAACATCATCCAGTGAAATAAGTCGTTCGTATTCACTATCAGTACCTGAAGCGTGAATGATTTTCATTAAGCTAAGTTGTTTACCCTGCTGATAGACAAACTTACCAGAATAGTTCAGCGTGTGAGAGGCCTTATGCATTTTCTGCAGCCACTGTTCAACTTTCTCAATGTCGCCTGCAATAACTGCTGCAGGCATCAATAAACTAAATAGTATGTAGATAAACTTACTTTTCAAGCTTTGCACCCGCCTTAACAACAACACGTTCGCCTCTTGCCGAACTGGCAATCCGCGTATAAGGCAAAACACCTTTCATACGGCTGCTCGCAGAAAACTCATTATGACTGACCAGGTAGCCATTCAGCTTACGCTGCATCGCAGACGTCATTTGAATCGGTTGATTGGTTATCGGTCCGACTGCCACGTTGGTTTGCTGATTGCTCACCGGTGAAAAATCGCCAACAATCAAAATGGCAGCAGCAGCAACAGTAGCGGCAACGGCCAGCCCTGAAACCTGCTTGACTACATTCGATTTACTAAACCAACCTTTAGCCGTGATAATCGTCGCTTCCTGATCAAGCGCCTCATGCACTTTTGTGGAAACATCCATCCCATCCGGCATGTAATGGTTATTCAAGACATCGGCAATAAGACGATAACGCACCATTGTCGCACGTGCCTGTTCATTGTTGCTTATCTCATCAATAAGCGCATCATCATGCAATTCATTATCTATAAATGCTGACAGTCGTTCATTTATATCGTTGTTCATAATGCACCTCTCTTGATACCTATATACAGTATCGCTAATGTCTCTCTATTCATTCTTACTTTATTAATGGTTTTAACTTTTTATCGATCGCTTCACGTGCCCTAAAGATCCGGGATCGTACCGTACCTATCGGACATTCCATGGTTTCAGCAATCTCTTCATAGCTCATATCTTCTAATTCACGTAATGTAATAGCGGTCCGTAGATCAGCGGGTAAAGCCTCAATGGCTGAAAAAATAACCTGTTGAATCTCATCTCTCAATATTTCACTCTCCGGGCTCGCGTTATCTTTCAACGCAGAGGGTCCTTCGTAATATTCTGCCTCAGAGGCCTCAATATCATCGGTTGGCGGACGGCGCCCCTGGGCGACAATATGGTTTTTTGCCGTATTAATCGCAATTCGGTAAAGCCAGGTATAAAAAGCACTGTCTCCGCGAAAATTGGGCAACGCTCGATAGGCTTTAATAAAGGCCTCTTGTGCCAAATCCAGTGCCTCTACCGGGTCACGCATATAACGGGTAATCACTTTCACGATCCGCGATTGATACTTGATCACAAGCAAATCAAATGCCTTTTTATCCCCGTTCTGCACACGCTCGACGAGAATTTGATCGTTACTACGTTCACTCATTAACAGTAAGCCTCTATCGGATAAGGATCCTCAAACGAGGCGGTCTGTGTCATACTACTATGACAAACAGCTTTAGTTAGAGTTCGCAAGTTCGTAGATTTTTTGTTTAAATTTAGGCGTGACAAGCTGGATTCCGAGTATTTGTTAATTCCGTTATTGTAAGACATATGTAATTTGTTAAAAAACCTTAAAATGGCTGCATTCGAGTTGATTTGCAGCGTTCGGACCCAAAACTGATGTCAGAAACGCGTATAAGAACAGATATCCTTTTAATTGGTGGCGGAGCTGCAGGCTTGAGCCTGGCCCTGCGCCTGGCCGACAACCATTCTATTGCATTGATTTCAAAAGGTAAATTGCAAGATGGCAGTAGTTTCTATGCCCAGGGCGGAATTGCCGCGGTAATCGATGAAAACGACAGCATTGAGTCACATATCGACGACACGCTCAATGCCGGTGCAGGACTCTGCGATGAAAAAGTGGTGTCCTTTACCGTGGAACGCGGCAAGCAAAATATCGACTGGTTGATTGAGCGTGGCGTACCTTTCACTCGCCAGGTAGCGGATCACCCGCAGAGTGGCTTTCACCTCACCCGTGAAGGCGGACACAGTCAGCGCAGAATTATCCATGCGGCCGATGCCACTGGCCGCGCCATGACCACAACCTTGGCCAACCAGGCTAAAGCGCACCCCAATATCCAGATATTTGAACAGCATAATGCGGTTGATTTGATTTCCGCCGCCAAATTTGGCTATAGCGAAAACCGCTGTTTAGGGGCTTATGTGCTGGATCGTGACTCGGATTCGGTGAAGGTATTTTTAGCCAATCAAACGGTGTTGGCCACGGGGGGCGCAAGTAAAGTTTACCTCTATACCAGTAATCCCGATACCTCGACGGGCGATGGCATCGCGATGGCCTGGCGCGCCGGTTGCCGGGTTGCCAATATGGAATTTAATCAATTCCACCCGACTTGCCTGTTCCACCCGCAAGCAAAAGCCTTTTTGTTAACCGAAGCATTACGTGGCGAAGGTGCCATATTGAAATTACCTGATGGCTCGCCCTTTATGAAAAAATTTGATGAACGTGCTGAGCTCGCACCACGTGATATCGTCGCCCGCGCCATCGACCACGAAATGAAACGTCTCGGTAGCGAGCACGTGCTATTGGATATTAGTCATAAATCTTCAAAATTTATTCGTACCCATTTCCCCACCGTATATAACCGCTGTTTAGAATTTGGTTTTGACATTACCCGACAAGCGATCCCGGTTGTGCCGGCCGCCCATTACACCTGTGGCGGCGTGATGACAGATTTAAATGGCTGCACCGACCTGCCCGGTTTATATGCTATCGGTGAAGTTGCCTTTACTGGATTACACGGTGCAAATCGCATGGCCAGCAACTCGTTACTCGAATGTTTGGTCTTTGCCGAATCCGCTAGCCAACATATCAGTTCACAGCACGAAGATTATTTGTTAAATGCAAAAATTCCTGACTGGGATGAATCGCGCGTCACCGATTCCGACGAAGAAGTGGTGGTGACTCATAACTGGCATGAACTCAGACAGTTTATGTGGGACTATGTCGGTATTGTGCGTACGAATAAACGCATGCAACGCGCACAAAGTCGGGTGAATTTATTATTGCATGAGATCGATGAATATTATGGAAACTTTAAAGTGAGCAGTGATCTTCTTGAATTAAGAAATTTGACCGTTGCGGCCAGTTTAATTATTAAATCGGCCCTGCTGCGCAAAGAAAGTCGTGGATTGCATTACACACTCGACTTCCCGGAATTGGACACCAGTCATGTTCCACAAAATACAATATTAACACCACCGCGCCATCAACTTGAATCCATTGAATTTGCCTCAGGCGCTTGATCTGGAGTATTTAAGTATTTTAAACGTACGACCATGCGTCGATAGGTTTGCTTGTCACACTGATCGGTGCTAATAAATAAAGATTGCTTATTTTTACCGCTTACCAAATTAACAATCACAAACCAGCTTGTAATCATTGCTCCCGCCTGGCATAACCAAATCTGATTTTGATTTTCTTTGCCTTCAATCCATTGATTCGTATCGCGCCAACTAAAGAATCTTAACTGATGTCTTGTTTTTAAATAGGTTATTACCGTTATCAACAGGCTCGACAATATAAAAATATAGAGCATTACTTTTAGGTAAACGTCGATATTTAACGGCAGCGATACCGCGAGCAAGGCAATTAAATGGGTTGCCAATCTAAAGATAAAAAGATTTTTTGAAGGCTTAAGTTCTAGGTGTAACGTCGCATCGAATCCGTTCGATAACATGGCTTATTTCCTTATCTATTGGTTTTGCATTTCCGAAAAAGTAATCAAACAACAACTGGTCAGGGAAATTTAATACTTGTTTAAATATTTTCTGTTGTTGTTGCTCCAGTTTTTGATAATGATGTTCAACAAAATTACCCAGCAAGTCATCTAACTCCAACATACCACGCCGACACTGCCATCGTAAACGTGACATTTCATTTTCAGCTGAACCTGCTGGCATCGCATCCGGGTTTGCTGACATCTAAACCATTTCCTTAATCATCATTTTCTTGATCTTATGTATAGCTTCGGTTGGGTTTAAACCTTTCGGACAAACCGTTACGCAGTTCATTATCGTATGACATCGAAACATACGGTAAGGACCATCCAGTTCCTGTAAGCGTTCATCGGTTGCCTGATCACGACTGTCTGCTAAAAACCGGTAAGCCTGAAGTAATGCAGCGGGTCCCCGAAATTGATCCGGATTCCACCAAAACGATGGGCATGAAGTGGTGCAACATCCACATAAAATACATTCGTACAGGCCATCCAACTTATCCCGTTGCTCGGGTGTTTGTTGTAACTCAACTTCCGGCATCGGATCTTTTACGATTAAATACGGTTTAACTTCACGATAGTGGTGAAAAAACTGCGTCATATCCACCACCAAATCACGAACGATCGGCATGCCGGGCACGGAACGAACAATAATCGGCTGCTTCAATTCTGAAATAGGTGTTAAACACCCCAGTCCGTTTGTGCCATTAATGTTTAATGCATCTGAACCACACACGCCTTCACCACAGGAATGCCGAAAGGTCAGTGACTCATCGTGGGCTTTTAATTCTATCAAGGCATCACGCAGCATCATGCCTGGCTGCACATCGTTAAGCTCATAGTCTTGCAGATAAGGTTTCTTATCTTTTTCAGGATCAAATCGTTGTATTTTAAAATGCATAATTGTCTTCTATTTTAAATACATAACATTCATTATCGTAACAACCGGAGCTAACCTTTAATAAACCCGTTCTTTAGGCGGAAAGGTATCCACTGTCATCGCTTTTAAGCGAACCGGTTTGTACTCTATCCTTCGATTCTCTTTATAGTACAAACTGTGCTTTAGCCAATGCGCATCATTGCGTTCCGGATAATCGATGCGCGAATGGGCGCCGCGACTTTCGGTTCGAGCCGCCGCCGAGGAAACGGTTGCGACCGCCAAATCAATCAGATTTTCAAGCTCGAGCGCCTCGATGCGCGCCGTGTTAAATACTTTGCTATGGTCCTGCAATCGCACATCGGCCATGCGTTGTTCCAGTTCCAGTACTTTCTTAACTCCTTCATCAAGTACATCCTGAGTTCGAAATACTCCACAGTATTTTTCCATTGTGGTTTGTATCTCATCTTTCATGGCGGCAACCGACTCGCCTTTACCTTTTTGATCCCAGCGAGCAAGTCGCTGTAACGCCCTGTCAACGCCATCCGTAACCAAAGGGCGGTGATAACGATTATTTTTCAGGAAATCAATAATATGATTTCCCGCCGCCCGTCCAAATACGACAATATCAAGCAGCGAATTTCCGCCTAACCGATTCGCGCCATGTACAGAAACACAGGCGCACTCGCCCACCGCATATAAGCCTTGCACGGGTTCTTCACCTTGCTCGACGGGCACCACCACTTGTCCATAACGATCTGTCGGGATGCCGCCCATTGTATAGTGGGCGGTTGGAAATACCGGGATCGATTGTTCGGCCGGGTCAATCCCTAAAAATGTTTTAACCATTGAACTAATGCCGGGTAAACGTTTACCAAGGACTTCCTTACCAAGATGATCGAGTTTTAACATCACATGATCGGCCTTCTCACCACAACCGCGGCCTTCACGCACTTCGGTCGAAATGGCACGACTCACCACATCACGACTGGCAAGATCTTTTGCATGAGGTGCATAACGTTCCATAAAACGTTCACCATCTTTATTAACCAGATACCCGCCTTCACCTCGCGCACCCTCGGTAATCAACATACCCCGTCCGGCGATCCCGGTTGGATGGAATTGAAAAAACTCCATGTCTTCCAGTGGGATTCCGGCCCGTAATGCCATGCCTAAACCATCACCGGTATTTATCCGAGCATTGGTATTGGTTCTGAACAATTGTCCGACACCACCGGTGGCCAGTAAAGTTGTCTTTGCTTCGATAATAAGCGGTTCACCCGTTTCAATCTCGAGCACCAGGGCCCCCAGTATCATACCGTCTTCGCTTTGGATTAAATCAATCGCAAAATATTCATCAAAGAAATGCGTTTTGGCCCGAATATTCTGCTGATACAAACTGTGCAAGATGGCATGACCGGTTCGATCGGCGGCTGCACAGGTTCGTGCCGCTTGTTCACCCCCAAAGTTCTGGCTTTGTCCACCAAATGGACGCTGGTAAATTTTGCCGTTGTCTAAACGAGAAAAAGGTACACCTTGATGTTCCAGCTCATAAACAAGATGCGATGCCGCACGACACATGTATTCGATTGCATCCTGATCACCTAAATAGTCACTGCCCTTGACCGTATCGAACATATGCCAATGCCAGTTATCCGGACTGACGTTGGCAAGCGACGCATTCATTCCACCTTGAGCGGCGAC
>CAMYMO010000363.1 GCA_947259425.1 uncultured Ectothiorhodospiraceae bacterium
TCTGGCGATTATAAAAATTGATTTACCCGGACTGGCGGTGGGAACACTCGGCCAATCAGACAAATTACTAGTCGGCGATGTCGTATTGGCCATCGGCAACCCTTTTGGTGTCGGACAAACCGTGACTTCGGGGATCGTCAGTGGTCTGGCCCGTACTGGACTTGGCTTCAATACCTTCGAAAATTATATCCAGACCGATGCCGCGATTAATCCGGGTAACTCAGGGGGCGCGCTGATCAATGCCTATGGTGAACTGGTCGGGATCAATACCGCCATATATAGCAAAAGTGGCGGCTCGCAAGGTATCGGCTTTGCCGTCCCCATCAATCTTGCAAAAACGGTCTTAACCGAACTGGTCGAACACGGACGAGTTATCCGTGGTTGGTTAGGGATTAAAATTCAAAACCTCAACCCTGAACTCGCCGAGGCACTGGAACTGGATTCTACTGAGGGTGTGGTGATCGGAAATATCGTTGTAAATGGACCGGCGGATAAAGCCAAGCTGGATCGCGGCGATGTGATTACCCATGTCAATGGCAATAAAGTGCGAGATTATCGGGAAACCCTAAATCACATTAGCCGACATAAACCGGGCAAAAAAATTGAACTCTCTATCGTACGTAATGGTAAAAAAATGAAAATTACCGCGACCGTCACCGAACGACCCAGCACAAATTAAACCCGCATCATTTAAATAAAGACTCGCCTACTCAAGCTATCGCAGACTTAAAGGCCAATAAAAATTGTTCATTCTCGCTCGCCTTACCAACGGTGACCCGCAAACAATTTTTAAGACTGACATCGGCGTGCGATAAGTTCTTGATTAAAATATTTTGATCTTTTAGTGCGGCAAATACCGCATCCGCATCATGCTGAAGCAAACGAATCAAAATAAAATTTGCGTCGGATGGAAAAACATCCAAGCCATCAATTCTGTTGAGTGCATTAAATAACTCAGAACGATCCCGTTTAATCTGTTCCGTCTGTTCATCAAGGATATGTTTATTTTGCAACGCAAATTCGGTACTCACTTGCGTCAGGATATTTATATTATAAGGTAAGCGGACCTTATCCATTTCCTGTAATAACGATTTATTGCCGGCCATATAACCTAAGCGTAAACCCGCCAGTCCCATTTTGGAAACCGTACGCATCACGATCAGGTTTGCATAATCCTTTAATTTATTCGCATAACTCTTATCGGCAAAGGCAAAATAGGCCTCATCGATCACCACAATCGCATCGGTTGTTTCTAAGATTTCATCGAGGACCTGTTCGGAAAATAAATTACCGGTCGGGTTATTTGGATAAGCAATAAAAATCACTGCGGGTTGATGCTGTTTGATACTCGCTAACATCAAATCGAGATCCAACTCAAACCGTTCATTTAATGGCACCCCAACATAGGGCATGTCCAGGAAGCTCGCGATCATTTTGTACATCACAAAACTGGGTTCAACTGACATCACTACACGATCTTTGCCACTCACCGCCATCAGGATCAGCTGGATTAGTTCATCCGAGCCATTGCCGAGAATAATCTCGGATTCTGAAGGCAAATTTAAACAGGTTTGAATCTTAAGCTTGAGTTTGTTTGCGGAGGGATCGGGATAACGATTTAAATTTGCGTCGCGCAACACTTCTAACCACTGCGTCACCAGATCGTCTGGCCAATGATAAGGGTTTTCCATCGCATCCAGCTTGATATAACCGGCCGCATCGGGCACATGGTAGGCCGTTAAGGCCTTAATCTCAGGGCGAATCCAGTCTTTCATTTGGAATTAATCTTTGATGCGATATTCAGCCGATCGAGCATGCGCGGTTAGACCTTCACCGTGTGCCAACACGGAGGCGGTCTTGCCTAACTCGGAGGCACCTTCCGCTGAACACATAATCAGACTCGAGCGTTTTTGAAAATCATACACCCCTAATGGCGAACTATAACGTGCAGTACGTGAGGTCGGTAATACGTGATTCGGGCCCGCGCAATAATCACCAAGAGCCTCCGCCGTATAGCGTCCCATAAAGATCGCGCCGGCGTGTTTAACTTTTTTAGACCAGGCCTGTGGATCGTCGATAGAGAGTTCCAGGTGTTCAGGGGCAATATAATTGACCACCTCAATGGCCTCATCCATATCTTTCACGTTAATAAAGGCACCACGCCCTTTCAATGACGCACGAATGATCTCGGCACGTGGCATGTCGACTAATAAGTTTTCGACACTGGCCTGAACCTTTGCCAAGAAGTTCCT
Organism: uncultured Ectothiorhodospiraceae bacterium; assembly: GCA_947259425.1. Classification (GTDB taxonomy): domain Bacteria; phylum Pseudomonadota; class Gammaproteobacteria; order UBA6429; family Thiohalophilaceae; genus SZUA-24. Next base: position 2,253 of record CAMYMO010000363.1, read on the forward strand.
ATCCGGTGAAATCAGGATCGACTGCGCATCCTCATCGTGTTCGGCCTGCGAAAAGAGATCCATCGCAATCCAGTCCGGATCCGTTTTACCATCACAGACCACCGCAATCTCAGAAGGCCCGGCAATCATATCGATACCCACCTTGCCAAAGACCATTGATTTGGCCGTCGCGACAAAAATATTGCCGGGACCCACAATCTTATCAACCGCGGGAATAGTTTGCGTGCCATAAGCCAATGCTGCAACCGCCTGAGCGCCACCAATCGTGTAAACCGTATCCACACCTGCGACATTAGCAGCCGCCAACACTAAATCATTTTTTTGACCATCGGGGGTTGGCACCACCATCACCACTTCTTCGACGCCTGCGACTTTAGCCGGAATTGCGTTCATTAAAACCGAAGAAGGATAAGCCGCCTTACCGCCGGGCACATATAGGCCAACTCGATCTAACGGGGTCACCTGTTGCCCTAATACCGTGCCATCGGCCTCGGTATAAGACCAGCTCTCGGTCTTTTGTTTATCATGATATTGTCTGACGCGATCTGCGGCTTTTTGCAACGCCGCATACGTTTCTTTATCGATATTCTTAGCGGCAGCCTCAATCTCTTCTGAGCTAACCTTCAACTGAGCCATATCGGTAACCGACATGCGATCAAACTGGTTGGTAAATTCAATCAGCGCCTTATCACCGTCTTTACGCACACGAGCAATAATATCGCGCACGGTATTAAAAACCTTATCGTCCGAGACACTTTCCCAGGCTAATAACTGATCTAACTCTGACCAAAAATCCGTTTCGGAAGTTGAAAGTTGTTTTATATTGGCGTCTGACATTTCTAAATACTCAATTAATGGCGGCGGCGATGTTATCGATTAAACGCTGAATGCTTTGGTGTTTCATTTTCATCGATGCCTTATTGATCACCAGGCGTGAACTGATATCAGCAATGTGCTCCAGTGGTTCAAGTCCATTGGCCTTTAAGGTGTTGCCGGTATCCACCACATCAACGATATAGTCTGCCAGGTTGACTAACGGCGCCAGTTCCATTGAACCGTATAATTTAATAAATTCGACCTGCTCACCTTTTTGCGAATAATATTTTCGTGCGCTGTTGATATATTTTGTCGCAATACGCAACCGGCCGGCTGGACGTGATTGACCCTTAATACCCGCAACCATCAACTTACATTTTGCGATCTTCAGGTCAACCGGTTCATAAAGCCCTTCACCACCGTGTTCCATTAACACATCTTTGCCGGCCACGCCGATATCGGCTGCCCCGTATTGCACGTAGGTCGGCACATCCGTCGCACGAATGATCACCAACTTTACATTATCCTGATTGGTATCAAGAATAAGTTTACGACTGGTTTCCGGATCATCGATCGGTTCGATGCCGGCCTGCTTCAGTAATGGAACGGTTTCTTTGAAGATGCGCCCCTTGGAAAGCGCGATGGTCAATTTATCAGTCATTGTTTATCAAAACCTTAAGCCGGTACACGCCGAATCTGCGCGCCGAGTTGTTGCAATTTTTCTTCAATACATTCATATCCGCGATCAATATGATAGATACGATCAACCCGGGTATCCCCTTGCGCGACCAGCCCGGCTAACACCAAGCTGGCGGAGGCACGTAGATCCGTCGCCATCACCGGTGCGCCGGTCAGACCTTCGACACCGTTACAAACCACGGTGTTACCTTTCAAGTGTAAGTCGGCGCCCATGCGCTCCAGTTCCTGAATATGCATGAAACGATTTTCAAACACCGTCTCAGTAATCATACTGGTGCCTTCGGCGATCGCATTCAAGGCGCAAAACTGGGCCTGCATGTCTGTCGGAAAGGCAGGATAAGGAGAGGTGCTGATATCAACCGCCTTCGGTTTTTTACCGTGCATATCCAGACTGATCCAGTCCTCGCCGACCTCGATATCTGCCCCGGCCTCTTCCAGCTTGGCGGTAATCGCATCGCAGTGAGGTGGATAGGTATCTTTTAATTTAACACTGCCGCCGGTAATCGCTGCGGCCACTAAATACGTCCCGGTTTCAATTCGATCAGGTAAAACACGATACTCGCCGCCGTGCATTTCTTCGACACCCTCAATCACAATCTTGTCGGTGCCGGCACCTTCAATTTTGGCACCCATGGTAATCAAACAATTGGCCAGGTCCACCACTTCGGGTTCGCGTGCGGCATTCTCAATCGTGGTGACACCATCAGCCAGGCAGGCGGCCATCATTAAGTTTTCAGTGCCGGTAACCGTGACCAGGTCCATGACAATCTTGGCGCCTTTTAAACGTTTGGCCTTGGCCTTGATATAGCCCTGATCAACGCTTATATCCGCGCCCATTAACTCAAGCCCATGGATATGCAAATTCACAGGTCGAGACCCGATCGCACAACCACCGGGTAGTGAGACTTCCGCTTCACCAAACCGCGCCAGTAATGGACCCAATACTAAAATAGAGGCCCGCATGGTTTTAACCAACTCATACGGGGCCGAAAAATTCTTGATCGTCGAACTGTCGACTTCCACATCCAGCTTCTCACCCATGGTAATCGATACCCCCATGCGGCCAAGTAACTCCATGGTGGTGGTGATGTCGTGCAGGTGAGGGATATTTCGAATCGTCATCGGCTCTCTCGCTAACAGAGTCGAGACGATGATTGGCAAAGCCGCATTCTTCGCACCGGAGATGCGTATTTCACCCTGTAAGGTTTGTCCACCGGTTATAATTAATCGGTCCATAGTATTCGCTTTCTAAAAAAGGGTAATGAAAAAAGTTAAGAGACTCTTAACTTACTGGCCTTCTCCCACTCTTCCGGGGTAAAGGTTTTGATGGTCAACGCATGCAGCTCACCACTGGTAATTCGGTCATTGACGGTGGCATAGACCAATTGCTGTTTTTTCACCGGCGATAATCCTGCAAAGACGTCGCCGATGACCGTGGCGTCAAAATGGCTGCCATCACCGGTCACGGTAATTTCACAATCGGGTAACCCCGTGGCAATGAGCTGTTTGACTTGATCGGGTTCCATAGCGCTTCCTATATTAATTTGGTTATCGAAATAAGGGGGCTATTTTAACGAATGCCGCCGGCAAAGCCACGATTTAGCGGAATATTTTGCTGATTTTTAGTAAATTTGCCCATCTGTCAATCATCGATGAGCCGGCTCCAGCTGTTCAATGGCCGAATATTTCAGGAATCGTGAATCGGCAGGACTTTATGCAATTCACTCACTCTGGCAATTTGCATGAGTTGTTTGGGGAGGTGTTCAAATTCGAGTTTGAATTTATTCTGCTGTGCGCTACGCAACCAGTCAATCAATAAAGCCAGTCCGGCACTATCGGCACGCACAACCTCGGCCAGGTTAATTTTTACCTCACCACTCATTTTGTTGATCATGTCGGTACTCTCACGCGCAACGGTCGGTACGGTTTGCATGGTCAGTTCACCAGACAAGGCAAACTGATGTGCATCAATTTGTTTGAGTTGGGCAGTGTTAATCATTTCTGACATAGTATTCACTATTTATCGTTTTTATTCTTGCTCAGATTTCTTTTTGTCACCGGTTCCCATTTGCGATACGAACTGCGCGATCAATTTCTCAAGTACTAACGATCCCTGGGTAAATTCGATATTCGAACCCTGCGCCAAATATTGTGGCCCACATTCCAAACCTTTTAAGTCTGGCTCGCGGCCTTCCAATTCGGCGGCCAGTTTTTCATCTTCACATTGATCATCCACCGAACCCGGTAACAGGCCGACATATTTTTCGCCTAACAAACCTGCGGTGTAAATATTCGCTGAGGTCTTGATCGGGATCTTGGAATATTGTTTTTCGATCTTCATTTTGACAACCGCTTTAAAGGTGTTTTCATCGAAACTGATGTCCGTGACTCGTCCCAACGTCACCCCCGCCATCACCACCGGTGAACGCACCTTTAAGCCACTAGCATCGGCAAATCGTGCTTCAACCTCATAACCTTCATCACCTGTATATGTACTGAGGTTACTGACTTGCATCGCCAACATAAACAACGAAGCAAAACCGATCACGATAAAAACCCCTACTAATAATTCTACTGAACGTGAAGCCATCATAATCAAGACTCTCCAAACATTAAGGCTGTCAAAATAAAATCCAATCCTAAAACCGCTAACGCTGAATGAACCACCGTCCTGGTGGTCGCCCGGCTGACCCCTTCGGAGGTGGGGATCGCATCATAACCTTCGAATACCGCAATCCAGGTTGCGACCACACCAAAGGCAATACTCTTGATAACACCGTTGATAATGTCATCTTCATAATCCACATTGGCCTGCATTTGCGACCAATAGGCACCTTCATCCACACCCAATAAACCGACCCCGACAAAGTATCCACCAAGCACACCAATCGCACTGAAGATGGCGGCAAGCAGTGGCATCGAAATAAAACCCGCCAGGAAACGCGGGGCCAATACGCGACGAATCGGATCCACCGCCATCATTTCCATCGCTGATAGTTGTTCGGTCGCTTTCATTAAACCGATTTCTGCCGTTAACGCAGAGCCGGCTCGCCCGGCAAACAATAACGCCGTGACCACTGGACCTAATTCTCGCACCAACGATAACGCCACCACCACGCCTAACGATTCTTCCGCACCAAATTTAACTAAGGTGTTATAACCTTGCAGACCTAATACCATGCCGACGAACAAACCGGAAACCAGGATGATCACCAACGACAACACGCCCACTGAATAGATCTGTTGCAGGATTAAAGCCGGCCGTAAAAACAATCCAGGAATGCCAAACAGAATATTAGCAAACAAAATATTGCCCCGGCCAAGACGTTGGAAAAAATCCAATCCTTTGTGGCCTAAGCTTTCAATCGATTCACGCATCTAAAGATTAACCTGCTAACTCTGGTTGTCCTAGCACATACGAAATAACAGCTTTTAATTGATTCTCATTTAAACTCAATTCGATTCCTTCATTCTCAACCTTCTCGCTTAGGGAGAAAGAGTTGTTAATAGCACCCATTCGTAATATCGACTTAACCGGATAACAAATCCGCTTCGTAATCATTGGCCTGATAATGGAAAGGCACCGGTCCATCATCCCGACCTTTTAAAAACTGCTGCGCCCATTCCGAGCTTGAATTATTCAAGTCATCAGCCGTACCGTGACCCACCACTTTGCCATCCGAAAGTAGATAAATATAATCGGCAATACTGCTGGTCTCGGCAATATCATGCGACACGATAATACTCGTCAGACCAAGCGCATCGTTAAGCTCACGTATTAAACGAACCAGTACCCCCATTGAGATGGGATCCTGCCCGGTAAACGGTTCGTCATACATCATCATCATTGGATCCAGGGCAATCGCTCGCGCCAGGGCAACACGTCGGGCCATACCGCCGGACAATTCCGTTGTCATCAAGTCACGTGCTCCCCTTAATCCCACCGCATGTAATTTCATTAACACCAAATCGCGAATCATCGCCTCGGATAAATCCGTATGTTCGCGTAACGGAAAAGCGACATTATCAAACACATTCATGTCGGTCAGCAGCGCACCGTTTTGAAACAGCATGCCCATGCTTTTACGCAACTGGTACAACTGGCGATGGCGCAAGCGTTCAATATGCTGTCCATCAACATGCACCGTTCCGCTGGAAGGTTTTAACTGACCCCCCATCAAGCGCAACATCGTGGTTTTACCCGTACCACTCGGTCCCATGATCGCCGTGATCTTACCGCGCTGAATATCGAGATCCACACCATCAAAAATCTTACGTGTGCCGCGAGAGAAATGCAGATCGCGCACTTTAACTAGGATATCGGTTTGCTCTGTCATGATTGATTCAAATTATCATTATTTAGGCTGGTTAAAAATGAACCGCTTATTCTTATAATAAGTCAAGGATGATACCCGCATTGGTTAAAAGTTTCATATCGGGTGGAGATCCATCAACAATCAGCACCAGAGTCCGATCAAGGCCAGTTGTCGCGATCATGGTCTCCAACAGCCGTCGCAATTCTTTTGGGTCCCGATCCTGCTCAATCCGACCGATAGCCAAGCGTCCCAATTTAAGATCTTCCTGATGACCCTGATCACCATGCCAGCAAATCCCATAGTCCAGTTCAGGAAAAAGGCGCTCCAGCTCGCCAATAAAGTCATCCCTGATGTCGTCATTTAAATCAAAGCTAATTAAAGCGTCCTTTGCTATACCATATATTAGCTGCCATTCCTGATCGGTCGGTATCGTGGTAACTGGAATCAACACCCCGGCGACTCGATCATTTAACGATGCGATTGCTTGCCTGGCCTGTTGATAGGCTTCTTCATTCGCGCCAGTAGCTGGCCATTCACAGATGAATTTTAACGAATCATCACTCTCATCAAGCCATTCAGAATATTGCTCAGAACCGAATTGCCAATAACTGTTAGGCACCACCACAACCGGGTATTCATTTCCGTAATAGCCAATTTTCCATTCTACTGGCAAATCATCCGGATAAAATTCACCATCCCATTGAGCATGTTGCCAACCGTATGTGCCGATTAAAATGATATGTTCGCTCAATTTAGCTGCCCTATCGTGTATGATGTTTCATTAATACTGTACAGAGGGTTAGGCAGAATATCCACTCAGCCTGAATCCCAGCTGAATAGCTGAAAAAAATAAGGGTTCATTAACTATGGGCGATGTAGTACGCTTTAAAAAACCCAAATTAAAAGATAAACATAAAGGCAAAACGCTGTGCCGTAGTGGTTTTCATAAATGGGCGGTCGACAAAAGCAAACCCTTTTCAGTAAAACAAGGGAAACTGCTCACTGTCTACAAATGTCAACGTTGCGGGAAAATTAAAACCACTGAAGAATAAAACGGATTGGTCGGATAACACGAATTAGCTAAAGCTGATCATTTCGATGAACCCAAATGTAA